>JAHJJF010000074.1 GCA_018823135.1 Pseudomonadota bacterium | reverse complement strand
TGAGTGCTGAGTGCTGAGTGCTGAGTGCTGAGTGCTGAGTGCTGAGTGCTGAGTGCTGAGTGCTGAGTGCTGAGTGCTGAGTGCTGAGTGCTGAGTGCTGAGTGCTGAGTGCTGAAAAAATACATGCTCCCATAAAACTTGTCACTTTTTACTATTTATTTTTTTCACTAACTATTTACTCATCACTCATCACTATCTTTAACACATGAAATTCATTGACGAATACAGGGACCCTGAGGTCGCGGCAACAATCATTGCTGAAATCCACAAAACCGTGACCCGCCCGTGGGTCATCATGGAAATCTGCGGCGGCCAGACCCACGCCATTGTCAGAAACGGCATCGACCAGGTACTGCCCAAGGAAATCGAACTGGTTCACGGGCCGGGCTGCCCGGTGTGCGTTACCCCTCTGGAACTCATTGACAAGGCGATTGCCATCGCGCGGATGCCTGATATCATCTTTACCAGTTTCGGGGATATGCTCCGGGTACCGGGAAGTGAAAAAGACCTGTTCATCGCAAAATCCGAAGGAGCCGATGTACGAATCGTTTATTCTCCCCTTGAGGCGGTAAAAATCGCCAGAGAAAATCCCGAAAAGCAAGTGGTCTTCTTTGCGGTGGGCTTTGAAACAACCGCACCGGGAAACGCCATGGCCGTGCTCCAGGCAGACCGGGAACATCTCGACAATTTCAGTATACTTGCAAGCCATGTGCTGGTGCCGCCGGCAATCAACGCCATCCTTTCCTCTCCGGAAAACCGGGTCCAGGGATTTCTTGCTGCCGGCCATGTCTGCGCGGTCATGGGATGGGAAGAATACGAGCCGTTGGCCCAAAAATACAAGGTACCCATGGTGCCTACGGGTTTTGAACCCATCGACATTCTCGAAGGCATACTCATGGTGACAAAGATGCTTGAAGCCGGAACATATGAAGTACAAAACCAATACAAACGCATTGTCCACCGGCAAGGTAATCCGGCTGCACAAAAAGCAATGTTTACGGTTTTTGAAATTATTGACAGGACCT
The DNA here is from genome assembly GCA_018823135.1 of Pseudomonadota bacterium. NCBI lineage: Bacteria > Pseudomonadati > Pseudomonadota > Pseudomonadota bacterium. Next base: position 47,663 of record JAHJJF010000074.1, on the reverse strand, counting down.
GGCGCGGCATCGGCGAAATTCCTGCAAGCGGCCTTCAGGTCAAAGATAATTTTGCAACTTTTGATGCGGAAAAAAAGTTCGAAGTTTCAGGCATCAACACAAAGGAATCGGAAAAATGCTTAAGCGGTAGAATTCTTCAAGGCCTGATCAAACCAGGCCAATGCCCGGTCTTTGGAAACGACTGCACCCCGGAGCATCCCCTGGGTGCGACCATGGTTTCAAGCGAAGGGGCCTGCGCCGCCTATTACAGTTATCAGAGGACCAGATAAAATGCCATTTGACCCTGAAAAACTCTCCTGCCCCATGCCGATCATCAATCACCAGCGCGTCCAGCTTTCTCACGGCAGCGGCGGCAGAATGTCTGCCGAGCTCATCGACAAACTCTTTCTGCCCAGATTCGGCAACCCGATCCTCAACAGGCTCGAGGATCAGGCAACCCTTGATATAGGGCCAGGGAGACTGGCATTTACCACAGATTCCTTTGTGGTGGATCCCATATTTTTCCCGGGCGGCGATATCGGCGACCTGGCGATAAACGGCACGGTTAACGACATTGCAGTGAGCGGTGCCAAACCGCTTTTCTTAAGTGCAGCCTTCATTCTTGAAGAAGGCCTGCCGATGCTTGATCTGCACAGAATTCTGGTTTCCATGGAAATTGCCGCGAAAAATGCCGGCGTTGTTATTGTCACCGGCGACACAAAAGTCGTAAACATTGGGAGTTGCGACAAGATATTTATCAATACCACAGGGATTGGAATGATACCGGAGGGGACGATGATTTCCGCGGCAAGCCTCAAACCTGGTGATGCGATTATTGTCTCGGGAACCCTGGGTGATCACGGCATGGCAATTATGACCAGCAGGAAGGGGTTATCCTTTCAAAGCAGAATCCTTTCCGACACCGCACCGCTGAATCATCTGGTGGATGCAATGCTTGCGGTTTCAAAAAATATTCATGCATTGCGCGATCCCACCCGCGGCGGCGTTGCCGCAACGCTGAACGAATGGGCCAAGGCATCCAATCTCGGCATCGTTATTGATGAAGAGAAAATCCCGGTGCGAGAGGAAGTACGGGCTGCATGCGAAATACTTGGCATTGACCCGCTTTATGTGGCAAACGAAGGAAAACTCGTTGCCGCGGTGCCTGAGGAATGGGCCGAGCGGATAATCTCCTCGATGAAAAGTCATCCCCAAGGCAAGAATTCTGCAATCATCGGCAGAGTGGTGGAGGATCATCGGGGCATGGTTACGATCAGAACAGCCCTGAGAGTTGAGCGGATTGTTGATATGCCTTTAGGGGAGCAGCTGCCAAGAATATGCTAGCCGGAATAATTCTTCCATCAAAGTTGAATCCTTAAGGAAAGTTCAAGCCTTGCTTTTCTCACCTGTCTCCTGTAAATTTGTGCGCTTTCAACCTACAGAAGAAATGTCTGGTTCTGGAACTTAATTTGAATCCTTTTGAGGATATTTTTTACAATGATATCACTTCTTGATTACGGCGCCGGCAACGTCAGAAGCGTCAGAAACGCCATAAAAAAGCTTGGGTTTGAGGTACGGGATGTCAAAACCCCCGAAGACATTATCCGGGCAGAAAAACTGATATTCCCCGGAGTCGGCAGTTTTGGCAGCGCCATCTCCCGCTTAAAGGAACTGGGCTATATTGAACCCCTCATCGCCCATATTAAATCCAACAAGCCATTCCTTGGCATCTGCCTGGGCCTGCAGACCCTTTTTGAAGGCAGCGAAGAGTCTCTGGGGGTTGCCGGACTGGGAATCATTCCCGGCATGGTGAAACGGTTTACCGATACCGGGCTTTCTATTCCGCAGATCGGCTGGAACGGCATCAAGCCGGCAAAAGCTTCCCCACTGCTTGACGGCTATGAAGGGGAGAAGCTCTATTTTGTCCACACTTACCGGGCTGCAGAAAACGAACAAAACCGCGACTGGATCCTCACTCAGACCGATTACGGCGAAGAATTCATCAGCGGTGTCCAGAAAGGCAATATCGCCGCCTTCCAGTTCCACCCTGAAAAAAGCGGCGAGGCGGGGCTCAACATTCTCAACAACTTTCTTACCTCGGATTCCCTTTTACCGGCAAGCCTTGCTCCCGGACAGCAAGGAAAAACAAGAATTGCCAAAAGAATCATTGCCTGCCTCGATGTACGGACCAACGACAACGGCGATCTTGTGGTGACCAAGGGCGACCAGTACGATGTCCGCGACCAGGGCGAGGTGCGGAATCTCGGAAAACCCGTGGAACTTGCGCGCCGGTATTATGAAGAAGGCGCCGATGAAATAACCTTCTTAAACATCACCGGCTTCCGGGATTTCCCCATGAAAGACCAGCCCATGCTCGAGGTCTTGAAACGCACTTCAGAAAACGTCTTTGTGCCGCTTACCATCGGCGGCGGGATAAGGGAGTATACTGCATCAGACGGCATTTACTCTTCCGCTCTTGACGTGGCCTCGGAATATTTCCGCTCCGGTGCCGACAAAATTTCCATCGGCAGCGACGCAGTTTACACTGTTGAAGAATATCTGCGCACCGGCAAAAAAACCGGCAAAAGTTCCATCGAACAGATATCCCATGTCTACGGCAACCAGGCAGTGGTCATCTCCGTGGACCCGCGCAGGGTATATGTGTCGAGTCCGGAAGAGACCGCTCATCACACCATAAAAACCGATCTTCCCGGACCAGAAGGTGAGGGATACTGCTGGTATCAGTGCACGGTGAAGGGCGGCCGCGAAGGCCGGGACGTGGATGCGGTTCAATTGACTCAAACCTCTGAAACCCTTGGAGCCGGAGAAATTCTCCTAAACTGCATTGATAAAGACGGCACCAACAGCGGCTTTGATATCGAACTGATAAATATGATCAGGAAGGCGGTGACCATCCCGATCATTGCCTCAAGCGGCGCTGGCCGGGTTGAACATTTTTCCGAGGTTTTCGCAAAAACCGATGTGGAGGCAGCCCTGGCTGCAGGAATCTTTCACAGAAAAGAAATCCCGATCAGTGACGTAAAAAAACATATGCGCGACAAAGGAATCGAAACCCGATGAATTACCCCGCAGCAGGAAAGCTATGACTTCGAGCTACGGGGCATCAGGAGTCAGAAACCAGAAGAACAGACCTTTAAAGTTCCCATTCTTTTGTTTTTTATTCTGAATTCTGGCTCCTGGCTTCTGGATACAAAAAATCCTTCTTACGCGTTGCTTTCAGCGGCTCTATCGAAACGCTGCAAGCAACGGGGTATTAAACCCTAAGAAAGAATAAAAAAAAGGCGGTCCGGAGTAAATTTCCAGACCGCCTTTTTTTGTATATCAGAGAAACCGTCTATTTCTTCTGATTTTCAAGGGCTTCGTTAAATTCTTTTATAAGCCCTTCGAGTCCCAGTTTCTGTTTTTCAGTCAATTCACCGAACCGCACGCCCCGCCGCCGGATCTTTCTTTTTTCCGATCCATGCTGCACGAGAAGCTGGTAAAAAGTATTGCTTTCGTCATTGATTACAGCATCAAATACTGTTTCCATGGCCACCCTTTCCACATTGAACTCGTAGCCGAAAAGATGGAAAAGCTCATCAGGGTCCTGGGGCCAGTTCTCGCCATCGTAATAAATAAAAGCCAAACCACCCATGCTGATGTCGATTATCAAACCCGGCATCACTTTAATGTCCTGCCGAAAAATAGCAAATGATCCCAAATCAACGTCATAACGTCGAAACTGGCGTTTCTCGTCAAAATTTGTTTTATCTGCCGCCATAAAAAAACTCCCCCATAAAATTTATGGAATAGTAACACTAACACTTCAGTCAATCAAGATATTGATGCTCTCCTGGGTCAAACGCCGGCAGCTTGACCAGGACTTTACGCGGGAATCAAATAATATCGTCTTCCTTGCTTCGAAAGATCTTCGGCAGTTTTGAATAAATGAGACTCAGGTTGGCGGGTGAAAATGACATTGGAATTCGTTCCTTGCTGGTCCGGATCAAAAAAGCCCCCGGAATTCTTCTCATAGATTATCCCGGGGGCTTTTTCCTGATTTACTTGCGAATATACGATTTTGAGGTCAGACAAATTTAGAACGATTCAGTCCGTCTTCGAACAATCCTATTCCCAACCATTCATTGCGGTTTCATAGACCTGGATCACGTCTTCAAGGGACGGTTTGCGGGGATTGTTTTCAATCGGCCTGGTGACGGTGAGGGCAATCCTGGCCATTTCTGGAATTTTTTTCGCAGGAATTTTGAGATCAGCAAGGGTTGCCGGGATGCCGACATCGGCATTCAGATTATACACAGCCTCAACCGCAGCCAGGGAAGCTTCCCGCAAAGAAAGGCCCTCAGTGTCCTCGCCCATGACTTCCGCAATGATTGCGAATTTTTCCGGGTTGCCGATAATATTGTAAGCCACAACATAGGGAAGCAGTACGGCATTTGCCAGTCCATGGGGAATACCGAACATGCCGCCCAGGGGATAGGCCATGGCATGAACCAGACCGACTCCGGCAGTGGCCAGGGCCTTGCCGCCAAGCAGGCTTCCCATAAGCATTGCTTCACGGGCCTGCATATTGCCGCCATGGGCATATGCCAGGGGCAGATTCCTGCTGATCAGATCGATCGCCTCAATGGCGTACATGTCGGAAACCCTGTGTGCCTGGGTTGAGGTGAATGCCTCAAGTGCATGGGTAAAAGCATCGATGCCGGTGCTTGCGGTGATATGTCTGGGCATGGAAACCGTCAGTTCCGGATCGAGAATCGCCGCATCAGGATACAACGGATCACCGTTCATGCCACCTTTGGATTTTGTTTTTTCATTGATAAACACCGCCGTAAAGGTAACTTCAGCGCCGGTGCCCGCGGTGGTCGGCACCATGATCTTCGGTACTCCGGGTTTCTTGATTTTACCGAGCCCCAGATAATCCTCCGCCTTGCCGCCATTGGTAAGCAGAATACTTACCGCCTTGGCGACATCCATGGCCGAACCACCGCCCACGCCGACCACGCAGTCACATTTGGCCTTCGTGGCAAGGGTGGCGCCGTTATCGGCAAGCTTCAAGCCCGGTTCCGGGTCGATAGCATCGTAGATCTCAAATTTCATTTTAGCTTGTATCAACGGCGCAGTGATTTTTTCCACAAGACCCGCGCCCTTTAATCCCGGGTCAACCACCATGAAAACTTTCTTGCCGCCCAAATCCTTGACCATTTGCGCAAGATCATTGATTGCTCCCTGTCCAAAGCGAATCCGGGTCGGCTGATTGATCAAAAATTTGTCTGCCATGATATTCGTTCCTTTATAGTTTAAAAAAAATGATACGAATGATACCTTAAAATAGTATAGTCCGGTTGGATGTCTGCTGATCTCTCCAAAAAAATGCATGCTGTTTTGGAGTGTATTGAAGCGTGTTTCAGTATTTTCTTAGTCAAAACCTACCAGGAAATTACTTACTACCAGTACTTAACTAAAGCAGATTCTACTGCAGGCCGCAATCGAATGGCAACTTAAAAAAAGACGGATACTTTTTTATGGAAAATAAAACGAGTCGCTCGGAGCTGAAACGCCGAGCCCAAAGAATCGAAGACCTTGCCCAGGAATTGGTAAAACTCTCGGTGAAAAATATTACAAATTTACCGTGCCCTGAATATCTGGTACCAGAGATACTTGCGGCGCAAAAAATCAAGGGCGGCGCAAAAAAGAGGCTTATAAAATATATTGCCAAAGAACTGCGAAATATTGAGACTGATCCGATTCTCGATTTTCTTGAAGAAAAAAGAGGTTCCAAGCTCAAAGAAAATCGGGACTTTCACGAACTTGAGCATCTTCGTGACACAATTCTTAACGAAACCATCGCAGCGTTTGATGAGGCAAGAAGCCAGAATGAATCATTATCACCCAAATGGGAAAGCCCTTCTCTCGCATCTTTGAGGGAAACTTTTCCTGATCTGGATTTGCTTTCGATTCAACAACTGGCGTTCCGCTTTGCAAGAACCAGAAAAATCACCCTGAACAGAGAAATATTCAGAATGCTCAAAGGGGCGTTTGAAAAGGCAAAGTTTGGGATTTAACTCCCGAATGACTGTTTTCCTCCACTGCCAAATACTGGAGGTATATATTTAAAAAGATCGGTGCCCCCGACAAGGGCGACATTGAACCGCAGAACATCGAACAAGGAATAATGAACTGTAGATGTTTTCCAAGGATATAGATCAAATCATTTAAGAAGATATATTTTACCATTTGTTTTGCAGAATTCACCAAAACAAAATCTATATGCAATTACCCTCTATAATTGCGGTATATATTCTAATGGTCAGATTAGTTCGTTCGACATTCGATATTCCTTGTTCGATATTCGTTATTCCTAAACATACTCGTGTAAATCCTGAAAATATTATAATATCACCTAAAACTGGACACTATTAGGAACAATTATGGACTACAGAACCGGAACCATGGGCAGGGTATTCTCCGCCCGTTTTGATCACCAGGATGATTTTCTTGGAGAGTTGAAAGAACTGATCGTCAGAGAAAATATCCGCTGCGGCTGGTTCCAGGTTTTGGGGGGAATGCTTGAAGCTGATGTGGTGACCGGACCCAAGGAACCGGTGATGCCTCCCGAGCCGGTATGGAAACACGAAGACACAGCCCGTGAGGTATTAGGCGCAGGAAGCATTTTCTGGGATGAAGTAGAACCGAGAATTCATCTCCATGCCGCTCTGGGCCACCACGGCGACACCTTGACTGCATGTGTCCGCAAAGGCACAAAGGTCTATTTGATTCTTGAAGCAATAATTTTTGAAATCTGCGGCATCGATGCCACCCGGCCCTGGTTTGAAAAAGGGGGATTCAATCGAATTACTTTCAAGTAACATTATTTTTTCATTGACTCCACCCTAACTTTTCCCACATTATTGTTTTTGAGATATAGACGAATGACACAAATTCGAGGCGCATGTCAGGTCCTGAACAAAGGCAGGGACCTGCAGAACAGCCTTGCAGCGCGGTGAGCAGGCAACCGCAGAGAAAGACACAGCATGCCATGATGAATCGGATTTATAAAGCTGTGTATAATAATGATATGTTTCACCTTTAAGGGAGGATTCAAACATGGCAACAACGCCAAAAACCAAAACAATTAAAACCAAAGCCACTGCAAAGCCCCAAAAAGCCGTCGCAGCCGTTGCAACACCAATCGCCACCAAAACAGCAGTACCGACAAAAAAGGCGGCCGCTCCCAAGCCGAAAAAAACAATTCCATCAATTGAATTCAAGGTATGCGCTCCGGGCGCCAGTAAAGTTTTTCTTGCCGGAGATTTCAACGAATGGAACACGAGTTCACTGAAAATGCAAAAATCCAAGGGCGACATTTTCAAAAAAAGCATGAAACTTAAACCGGGGCGCTACGAATACCTTTTCCTGGTTGACGGTTCCTGGTGGACCGACCCGGAAAGCCCTGAGAAATGTTCCAACCCCTATCACGGAGAAAACTCGATCATCACCGTCAGCTGAAAAGGCTGAGAGTCGTAAAACAAAATGAACCGCGGCAGATAATTCATGACTGCGAGCCAGGAGGTATCTGAATCCAGGAGTCAGGAGTCAGGAGTCAGGAGTCAGAATAGCTTGTACCGGACATATTGCAACATTTGTCTTCTGGATTCCTGATACTGACTCCTGGATTCGAAAGTTTATAAGCAGAACATTGCTTGGTGCCAAAATCTTTATTATTCAGCAAGTGGCATGGCATTAACCCTAAAAAAATAACAAAAAAGGCATCCCGGATCGCGGAATGCCTTTTTATTTTTGAAGTTTATCTGGATCTCAGCATAAACATACAAATTTATTTCATCGTTATAATTTTTGCTTAGATATCACTCATTTTAAATATTTTCAACTTTTTTCTAACGCTGCAACAACCTGCGATTTATTCGCCTCCAACCTCGATTTTCAGGAGTTTGTCGCCAGGTTTCACTGCAACCCCCGCCTCGGTGGAAATCTCCGCGACCTTTCCTGACACTTCGCTGTTAATCGGGGTCTGCATTTTCATTGCTTCAAGCATGACCAGCTGATCGCCTTGCTTGACAGTATCGCCTACCTTGACACTTATTTCACAGACATTGGCCCCAAAAGGCGCCCGGATATCTCCGGCCTTGGCAAGAGCTACAATCTCCTGCTTGCTCAACTGCGGAGCTGCGGCCGAGACCGTGCCCTCGGCAACTTCAGCCTGAAACTTGAATACCCGCTGATGATGGTCGATATTCAGATAGGTACTGAACTCTCCGTCTTCATTCTCCTGTTCAGGACCGATCTCGATAATATGTTCTTTGCCATAATGATCTTTGAACTTAATGGTTTCACCGAGCTTGAAACCGCCGGTCTTGAGAAGAATACTCGGTGGCAGAACATAGACTTTTCCAAATTTTTCTTCGAATTTAAAAAAGTTAACCGCATCATTAGGATGCTGCAGATAGGTGACAAGCTGCTGCTCGGTGGGTTCAACTCCGAGTTTTGCGGCAAGGGCTTTTCGTTCCTCTTCGATATCCATATCGCCGATATCCTCTACACCGCCCTGTTTTTCAAGAATGGTCTTCCAGTCGGCGCCGAACACCTTTTCATATATCCAGTCGGGAGGCTGATAGAATGGAAAAGGCCCGTATTTGCCAAGCAACAGGTTTTTAAGATCCCCGGAGGGATTCCCGTAACGGTCACCGCCAAGGACATTGCTCACCGCTGTTGTCCAGAGAATCTGCGAGCCGGGGGTGACACTCCACCAGTTGCCGAGCTCTTTCTGGACTTTAGGCAATTCATCGTGAAGAATGGTGGGCATCCTGTCAAGGAAGCCGCCCTTGACGGCCTGCTCAAAGCTGCTCCCCATTGCGCCGCCGGGCAGCTTATGAATCTGCACCGTGGGCAGGAACCCCTTGAACTGCGACTCAAAATATTCATAATACTGGCGTTCATCACGGAGAATATCGGATGTTTCAATAACCGCAGCAACATTGACACCAACCGCGGTCTTGCCGTAGTCCTTCAAGGTATCGATTACCGTAAGAATCGGCGGCGGACCGAAATAGCCGGTAAATGCATGGTCTGCTGCATCAACAATGGTTGCTCCGTTCAGCACTGCTGCAGTAATTCTGCCGATATCATTGCTGTCGGTGTTATGGCCGTGGTAGTGAATGACCATATCCGGATATTTATCCTTGATGGCAGCGACAAGATCCCCGATGCGCTTGGGAGTCCCGAGTCCGCCGTGGTTCTTGATACAGAGGAGAATATCTTCGCCGGTGACATCGATGATCTCACCGACCTTCCTGACATAATATTCATCCGTATGCTCCGGACCGGTGGAAAAACAGATGCTGGGTTCGAGTATTTTGCCGGCCTTCTGCACTTCCTCGAAAACCGCCTGCATATTGGGGATATGGTTCATGAAATCGAACACCCGCCACACATCGACATATTTAGCAAATTCACGGACGACAAGGCGAATGACATTCTGAGGATACGGCCGGTATCCAAACAGATTCACCCCCCGGCACAAGGTCTGAAACATGGTGTTGGGCATCTGTTCCCTGAGCAGCTCGAGTTTCAGAAACGGATCCACCTGCTTTCTCAGGATATCCACATGAACGGAGGCGCCGCCGGTGATCTCAAGGGAGAAGAAATTAGCATCCTCCCTGGCTTTGGCAGCCAGAAGGTCCGTGTGCAGGAGTATCCTGTTTTTAAAATCCGACTGGGAAAGGTCGCGGGCGGTATTGGTAATGTAATACCCGTCCGCTGCCCGCATAATCCTTAATACTTCCTTGATATCCATACCCTGAACAATTCGTTCCATGGTGACTCCTTATCGTTTAACTGCCGTACAGGTCTGCCGGCGAAAAAATTACGTATCTGTCGATCCTCAACTTATATGGCGTAGGGGTTTTCCTTTTTATGATGAATCTCGGCTATCAAGCGCGCCAGCTTGTTTCCCTCGGTGCATTTTTCCTCATAATCCATAAGATACTGATGGGTCTCAAGATAGGACGTATTAAAATCCCCTTTCTGAAAATCCACGTCGTTTACCAGATTTATATAAAAAGGGATCGTCGTCTTGGGCCCGGTGATGACAAAATTCTTCAAACAGCGGCGGAGCCTGTCAACGGTTTCGTTCCAGCTGAAACCGAATACAGTCATTTTAACCAGCAGGGAATCATACGCTTCAGGAATTGTGTAGCCCTGGTAAACAAAACCGTCCAGACGTACACCGTATCCCCCCGGCGAACGATAGACGGAAACAGTCTTGCCGGCTTCGGGCATAAAATTATTCTGCGGGTCCTCGGCATTGATCCGCATCTCGATGGCATGCCCTCTGAGCTGGATATCCTCCTGCTTGAAAGCGAGTTTTTTACCCAGTGCAAGTTTAATCTGGGTCCTGACAATATCTATGCCGGTAATCATTTCGGTGACCGTATGCTCTACCTGAACCCTGGTATTGATCTCCATGAAATAATATTTCATATCCTTGTCGATGAGGAATTCAACGGTGCCGGCATTGGTATAATTTGCCGCCCGGGCGGCCTTGACCGCGGTATGACAAATTTCATCAAGAAGTTTCTGATCCTTGATCAGCGAAGGCGCAATTTCTACGAGTTTCTGATTACGGCGCTGAATGGAACAATCCCTGGTGCCCAGGTGCACGGTGTTTCCGAAATTATCGGCAATGATCTGAACCTCAACGTGCTTCGGCGTGAGTACGACCTTTTCGAGATAGACGCTGTCATTACTGAATGCCGCCTTTGCCTCTGACCTGGCAATGGGAATCTCTTTAACCAGCTGGCTTTCATCCTCGATTCTGCGGATTCCGCGTCCACCGCCACCGGCAGTTGCCTTGAGCATAATGGGATAGCCGTATTTCGCTCCGAAGGCCTTGGCCTCATTGAGTCCGTCATCTCCCTGGGCAAGATTCTGAGTTCCCGGAACCATGGGGATTTGCGCATCATGCATAATCCTGCGCGCCGTAACCTTGTCGCCAAGGTTACGGATAACTTCCGGAGTCGGTCCGATAAAAGTTATACCGGCATCCTGACAGGCCTGGGAAAAATCCGGGTTTTCCGCGAGAAAACCATAGCCGGGATGAATGGCGTCGGCCCCTGCCTTGCGGGCTGCGGCAATCACCTTGTCGATATTTAAATAATCAACCCGTGGTCCTTTACCAAGCCAGATGGCTTCGTCGGCAACTCGTATATGCAGGGCATCATTGTCCGGAGTTTCATAAACCGCAACAGCAACGTAGCTGAGCTCCTGAATGGCCCGAATCACTCGAATCGCAATTTCACCTCGATTAGCAACCAGTATTTTTTTCAACAGTACACCTCATTTATAGTAAGCATTCTCGAACTGAACTTCTTGTCGATCTTGTTCAAATGTTATCAAGTGCAAGCTGGTACCATAACCCTAAAAACCCACCACGACAATTACCGATCATCGAAAAAAAATATTAAGAATGTTCAGATTACTGCGGCCTTGAAGATTGTGAATTTCACCTTAGTGTCAACCAGCAAAATTTTCATATATAGCACACCTGAATTCTCCCGGCAATAAAAAGATAATCACCTTTCTGCAGGCAGATCCAGTCAACAGACTCAAACCCTAGAGACCTTGGGAGACAGGGCTTTTCAGTCGTACAGACTTTAGTTTTTTTTCCGACCATTAACTTCAGATAAAAACCAAAGGATCACGAATTCATTCCAATTTCTGAAGCAAACCGGACTGCCTGTTCACCTTCGACTGTATCGCCTCACGAAGTATTTCCCTGCCTCCCCAGATTTCGACACTGCTCCTTGCCCTGGTAACTGCAGTATAGATAAGCTCACAGGTGAGGACCGGAGAAACGGCCTCCGGCAATATGAGCAGCACATGATCAAACTCCGAACCCTGACCTTTATGGACGGTTATTGCATAGCAGGTATCGTGCTCAGGAAGCAGTTCAGGCATGAATTTTCGCTCCGAGCCATCGGAACCACGGAAATAAACCTTTTTTTTCCCCAGGGCTTCACTGTCTTCAAAGACAACACCCACATCGCCGTTAAAGAGCCCCAGTCCGTAATGATTTTTAGCAACCATCACCGGTCTGCCAACATAATAGTCCCCTCCTCCTGCCGCAGGCGTCTGCTCCAGAATCCTTTCAATGAGCGCGTTGACCGCCATAGCTCCGTATCTGCCTTTTCGGTGGGCACACAATATGCCGAACCTCCCCAGAGAATTGAGGGCGTCCCGGGGAGATTCCCCCATCTCGAATCGTGGGAAAAAGTCATGCACTCTTTCGGCCAGACTCATTTCAAATTCTTCCTGAGAAGAAAATTCTTTCCAGGCTATGTCCTCAAGCTCTTTCCGGGACAGAACCTCCATAACCAGGTCCGGTTCCTGCCGGTTTATTGCCTGGCTGAGAATCCGGATGCCACTGCTGTCTTTAAAACGATAATTCTCTTTGAGTTCGACAACCGAATCGTGGAGTCCGGCCCCCCTTAATAAGATTTCCGGTTGAAAACTCCGCCCCCCGGTGTTTTGGTATTCAAGAATAAATTTTTCGGAAAAAGGCTCTGAGAATGTGCGGTGGGCAATGTCCGCGAGTATTGCTCCTGGCTCAACGGATGCCAGCTGATCACGATCGCCCATCAGAATCAGCCGGCAGTTTGCGGGCAGGGCCTCCATCAGATGGAACATCAAGGAAATATCAACCATCGACGCTTCATCAATAATCACCGTATCGGCAGGCAATTGATTTTCCGAATGATACTTGAAAGCACCCGTCCTGACGCCGGCACCGAGAAGCCGATGGAGGGTGGTCACCTTTTCAGGCATTTCATATCTGCCAGCAGCATCGGATACAATTTCCTGTTGCAAGCACTTCAAAGCATCCTGCATCCGGGAAGCGGCTTTACCGGTGGGCGCGGCCAGCATTATTTTCGGTGCCTTTTCACCCCTGGCCGCGGCAATGTAAATCAGCAAAGCGATTATCTTGGCTGCGGTGCTTGTTTTGCCGGTCCCCGGGCCGCCGGTAATTACACAAAACCGCCTGCTGACTGCGGTAAAAGCTGCAACCCGCTGCCAATCAGTCTTGTCGGCGTTATGTGGAAACAGCCGATCAAGACCTTTAGCCAGCTCCTCTGGATCAATATCGCCCAATTGGATGCTGGATCTCTGCAGGATGAATTCCGAAATCTGCGTTTCATAATTCCAGAAACGCTGGAGATATAATTGGGGCGGCTGAATTATCAGAGGAGTGGAATCTCCCGGTCTGCCGACCACACCACTTGCAGTCAGATCCGCGAGCCATGCTTCAAAACCGGGGCAGTGAATTTCAGCATCTCCGACAACAAGATCCCTGGGAAGAGGCTTCCCGGCAATACTTGAAAGATCGAGGCAGGCATGGCCGTTTCGCGTATAATAACTGACCAGTGCGGCTCCCAGCAACAGGCCGTCTCCAGGTTTTTTGGCGATCCTGTTAATAAAACCGGCAAAATGCCTGTCAAAGGAATCCAGAGTCAATTGCTTTAATGTATCCATTCACCACACCTGTGCCCGTGTCTTAAGTCTGGTTTCACCGCACACTTGGCAAACGGTTTATTCTTGACACGAAATGGCATATATTGTATTGAAATTATTTGAAATTAGTAGTTTTAATGATATACTTCGGCACAAGTTCAAAGATGATCTTCACAAGATCGGGACTTATTCCCGACCGATTATACATTTTTAATGTAAAAACATGCAAAAAAGTTACAGGGGAATGCTTTCGTACACACGCCTAAAAATTTCCAGACCAGGCTGTACGCCGATTAATCCTTTTTATTGGAATATCCTCGATATCTCAGCTAAAATAAACGCATCCTTCCTTACCACATCCTATAATTTTATGAATACAACTACCACCTACAATTACCTATATATTTTCAACAAAATTCTTGCTTCAAGTACAGGCCACGCTCCCAGGAGGCTTCCAACATGCCGGACTTTGTCTTAACATCAAAAATACTCGAAAAAGCCAAGAACATACTTGTGAACTCGCTGATCAAAGCCGGGGTTCGCACAGTAATGCTCATTGACAGCGCCGGAAATATTCTCGTGAACTGCGGCCAGGAGGCTGATGATATCGATTCCATATCCCTTGCGGCCCTTGCCGCAGCCAACCTGGGAGCCACATCTCAAATAGCCAAACTCATTGGCGAAGACGACTTTTCACTCCTTTTTCACAAAGGCAAAAACGGCAACATTCATTTCGGGAGGATCGGTAAGGAACTCATTCTTGTAACTATTTTCGGAGAAGACGTTTCCCTTGGGCTGGTCCGGTGCAGAATTTCAGATTTATCAGAATCAATCAGGCTAATTTTCGAAGGATAGTCGATGGCCCTTATCGATCTCAGCAAAAAAGAAGTACATTGCAAAGTTGTTTATTACGGCCCGGGCAGATGCGGCAAGACAACAAACCTCCTCTATATCTACAATGCCATGACCAGTAACAACAGAGGAAAGATGCTGACCATCGACACCAAAGGTGACAGGACTCTTTTCTTTGACTTGCTGCCCCTTAATTTAGGGAAAATAAGTGGCTTTGATGTCCGGATACAGCTGTATACCGTTCCAGGACAGGTGATGTACGAGGCGACACGAAAACTGGTTTTAAAAGGTGTTGACGGGCTGGTTTTTGTTGCCGATCCATTAAGGGTCCGGCAACAAAAAAACATCGATAGCCTTGAAGACCTTCGCCGCAATCTCCACGATTACGGCCTCAACTTCGATGACATGCCTCTTGTTATGCAATATAATAAAAGAGACTTGGTGGACACCCCTATTCCTACCCTGTCTGTTGAAGAACTCCAGCACGACCTCAACCCCGAACTCAAACGTAAACATTTTGAATCAGTTGCCATCAAGGGGAAGGGAGTGTTTGAGACGCTTAAGGAAATCAGCAAGCGAACCGTCCATCGGGTGGCAACCAAGCATTTATTAAAAGGGATATAATTGACCGTGGAGAACAAAGCCTCATGTCCTCAGTCTTCATTTTGCAGAGTTCGGAGATGAAGCCCCTTGCCGCAGGAAATTTCAACCATCACCTCAAGTCCAACGAGGCGGTGCTGAAGCGGCAATTCTTACAATCAATGCCCTTTTTTGCGTATATCCCGTTTTCGAGGCTGAAGATACAAACCAGACAGATTCGTATGACGACAGGAGTTTTTGCACACCCCCTGCGAAAGAAGATAGAACGCCAAGGAGAATGTTATGGATAAAAACGGATCCCCGACCAGGGAAAGCTTAACAACCGAAATCGACGATGCGGTTGATGATCTTTTCAGTGAATTCGAACAAATTGAAATAGATCCCTTGACCAGCGAGGTCATGAAAACCGCCTCTGCAACAGAAGATGACCAGGACACCCTGATTTTCGATGATGAATCTTTTGAATCCTCTTTGGAACTCGAAAGCGACAACGACCTGGGTCAACAGGATGTCCTTGAAACAGCCGATGATCTTTTAAGCCAATCGGACCATGCCATTCTCTCCCTGGAATGGGAAGTTTCTCCTGAAACAATACAACATGCAAAAGATTCCCTTACCGAATTGCAGGGTAAATTCGAAAGAGAAAAAACCCCCGGGACCTCCGAAGCCTTGTCACTCATGAACGGTGTTCTTGATGCATTGCTCGCCTCCCCTCTCACTGTGCCGACTTCTGCACCCAAGACTCTGAAAAAGACCCTCGATATCCTCAAAAAAATATCGTTGGAAAACCTATCGAAAGATGCAATTCAGTCTTCCCTGGGATCTGTTCTTTCTGAATTAAAAGCCGCCCAGCCAAAGACTGAAGAATTACACATGGAGCTTGAAAAAGAATCTTCCGAAGATCAACCGGATGATTTTAATCTCGTTGCTGAAGGCGATAAAGGCACACTGGTCATCGAAGGGCAAGAGGACGATACACTCACGCTATCCCAGGCCGATGAAAACACCAAGCAACTTAAATCCCCTGATCAAAAATCCATCCGCCCTAAAAAGAGGGTTGAAGAAAAAAGAGTGGCGGCACCCGCGCCGCGCCTCCCTGGCACTTCGGCAATTCCCGATGAACTTGGCAAGGTAATCCAGTCAAACGTTGTAATGCTCGGTCGCTGTATTGATCGCATCATGCCCCTTGAGCAACTCTTCGCCAGAACTCCGGGGTATGACAAACTCCACCTGATCAATAAAAAACTTCGTGAACAGCTTGAAATCCAACGGGATTCCCTGGCCAACGCCCTGGGGGGAGATTTCTCATCCCTTCCGCCTCAGCAGGGTGCGCCGATTCAAAAAACCAGAATATCCCAGCAAAGCTCCGGGGAATCTCCATGTCCATGGTCAAAATTGACCGTTGCAAAATGGAAGGGTTCTTTTGTCGCCTTTCTGGTAGAGCAGGTCGCATATGTTAGCGATAATCAGATCAATGCCTATGAAAAATTTAAAAACCGGCAGAGTTTCCCGTTAAAAAACCTTAAGAGTTGGCCATGGTCAAAGCTCAAACCATTATTGGGCGGCGATATCAGCACCAAAACCGATGCAGAGCTGAAATCGATGATGCTCCCTATTCTCGACCATCCAGGTGTTTTTCAAAATTTTGCGGAGCCGGCAGACGAAAATTTCATCATGCTTCTTTCGCATCATGAAATCGGCGGTGTGGTCTTTCTCGACTCACAAACCAACAACATAAATGTATCACAGCAATGGCTCTGGGAGGCAAATCCTCAAAAAAGTTCCGTGTTAGCCGGTCACCTGCAGATACACGGAGAATTTCTACCTGTTGTGGATGTCTCCCGGCTTGAATCATAAAACAAGACAACTTAATTATGTCCAAATCAACACAAGAAGAAATCAGCAATAAATTCGCCGAGGCCGAACTCTATAAAACCCACGGCCTCATCAAGGAGGCTTCGGATGTTTATCATTCACTTCTTGAACAACTCGGCAAGAATGATGCAGCTATTATCAGCGAGATTAATAATCTCCTTTCCGAGCTGGACGAACCCAGCCAAGGTCTCACCCATTTCAGTAAACAAAAGGAAAAAGCATCCAAAACAGATCCCGCAGAGGAAACCCAGCATCGTTTTGAAACAGGCGTCGGCCTCATGGACGCAGGTTTTCCTGCCGAAGCCCTTAAGGAGTTGCTTGGTCTCCTGGGTAATAAACACTTTTCTGAATCAACTTTACATATTAAAATCGGCGAGTGCTATCTCAGTTTAAACGATGAATTCAAGGCCATTGAGCATTTCGAAAAAGCAAGAGATTCAAAAGTTCTTGACAGGGGCATAGAAAGACTCGAAGTCCTTGACCGTCTGGCGCTGGCCTATGAAAACATCGGTGCCTTCCCTGCGGCGATAAAAGCCCTTGAAGAAATTGTCAAGATCAACCCCAAATTCAGAAATGCCAAAAAGCATCTTAAGCATCTCTCACAAAGCGCCCAGAAATTCGGCCGTTTCTATCACCTCATCCAGGAAAAACATCTCAAGGTCGAGGACCTTGAAAAAGCCATACAAGTCGCCAAAGAAAAAGGCAAACCTGTGGATGCGGTGTTGATGTCCGACTTCAATATCGATAAGCATGAACTCGGCCAGTCTTTAAGTGATTATTACGATTGTCCTTTTCTGGAATTCAACGAACTCGAAATGCTTCCCACCCCTTCCTGCATCAAGGGTATCAAGGAAAAATTTTTCAGGGCCAATAATTGCGTACCGGTTTCCGAAGATAACGGCAAACTGGTCATTGCCGCAGATAACCCCTTTGACATGGTTAAAACCGATAATATTCGATCGGTTTTCAAATCCGCTGATGTCAGATTTGCCGTGGCTCTTAAGGATGATATTGATAAATTCATTGATTTTTTCTACGGCAAATATTCCGTCGAACAATCGTCCGATGATCTCTTCGACCAGCTGGAACTCGTTGAAGAGCAGGAAGATGATAAGCTTGATGAATACGACACAGCCATTCATGCTGAAGGCGTTGTCGTCCAGCTGGTCAACAAAATCATTGAAGACGCCATAAAAAGTAAGGCCTCGGATATTCACATTGAAACCCTGTCGGGCAATAACGGCACAGTGGTTCGCTTCAGGACCGACGGCGACTGCAAACAATACAGGATTATCCCATATCAATACAAACGTGCGGTTGTTTCCCGAATCAAAATCCTCGCCCGACTGGATATCTCGGAAAGAAGACTCCCTCAGGACGGCAAGATCAAATTCAAGACCCGCACCAGAAGAACCATTGAACTCCGCGTTGCGACACTCCCCACAGCATCGGGTTATGAAGATGTGGTGCTGAGAGTACTTACCGACACCAAGGCCATGCCTTTAGAGAAAATGGGCTTCTCAGAGCATAATTTCGCCCTCGCGAAAAAAATGCTTGAAATGCCCTACGGCCTTATCCTGGTTGTCGGCCCCACCGGTTCCGGAAAAACCACAACCCTGCATGCCGCCCTGGGTCAGGTCAACCGTCCCGAAAAAAAGATATGGACCGTGGAAGATCCAGTGGAAATCATTCAGGACGGACTCCGGCAGATCCAGGTTCAACCAGGGATTGACCTGACTTTTGAAAAAGTCCTGAAGGCCTTTCTCAGGGCCGACCCGGACATAATCATGGTCGGCGAAACAAGGGACGAAGAAACCGCTAAAACGGTTATTGAAGCGTCTTTAACCGGACATCTTGTCCTGACAACCCTGCATACAAACTCCGCACCCGAAACGATCACCAGACTTCTCGGCATGGGGATTGAATCCTACAGTTTCGCAGACTCCCTTATCGGAGTTATTGCCCAGCGGCTGATCAAACGCCTCTGCCCAAATTGCAAGGAGGCTTACAAACCGGAAAAAGAAGAAAAAAATATGATCATTGAGGAATTCGGTGCGCATCCGATTTCACCTTTGACACTGTTATCGTTTAACAAGATCACACTTTACAAACCTAAAGGGTGTAAAAAATGCCATAACTCGGGATATTCCGGACGCCTGGCAATTCATGAGGTTCTTACGGTGGACGACGCAGTCAAACAACTTGTTGAAAGACGCACGACGGTGAGCGAGATTAGAAGCCAGGCACTACAATCAGGCATGTTCACCCTCAAACAGGATGGCATCCAAAAAGTAATCCTTGGAGAAACCGACTTCAAACAGGTTCGAGCCGCCTGCATAAAATAATCTCAAACTGCCATCATATTCTTGACAATCTGTCGATAACATATTTTTTTTGGCACGATAACCGTTAATAAAGTCGATTCTACACCATAAGCAGTTATTCCACTGTTTATGATTTTCAAATATCCCTTAGTGCGGCGGATGGATGAGAATAACCGTTGCCGCTGCATTTGGAAACAAAGATGGACAATGTTTTAATTGTTGACGATGATGAAGGATTTCTGCTCAGTCTTGAAGATCTACTCAAAGGCAGTTCGCAGCCATTCTCCGTCCTGACCGCCAATAACGGAAAAGAAGCCAGCTCTATCCTTGATTCCGTTTCAATCAATCTTGTGGTGACCGACCTCAAGATGCCCGAAATGGACGGATTCGACCTGTTGGCCAATATCAGTTCCGCGCACCCCGATGTCCCGGTGATTGTCATGACTGCGTACGGTACACCGGAGATGGAAAATCGACTGAAGGACATGGGCGCTTTTCAATATATTGAAAAACCCATCGACTTTAATATCCTTCTCAAAAAAATATCCGACGGTTTGTTCGCCTGCTCCAAAGGCCACATCGACGGCATATCGCTTCCCTCCTTCATGCAATTGCTTCAATTGGACAAAAAAACATGCACACTCACCGTCACCTCCAAAAACCGGACCGGCATGTTGTTTTTTCAGCAAGGTGAGCTGACAAACGCATCAACAAACGGCTTGAAAAGTCTTGAAGCCGCGATGGAGATCTCCAGCTGGGAGCAGACAAAAATTGAAATCATCAATATCTGCAAAAATCAGAATAAAACCATAGATGTCCCCCTGGGTTTCATTCTCATTGAAAGCGCCCGACTCAAGGACGAACGGGAAAATAAACCGGCAGATGATGAGCAAGCCGAGAATGACTCTTCTTCCAGTCCGGATGGCGAACTTGAACCTATCCCCGGGGTGAACCTTGACAACCTTGATTTTGACAGATCAGTCCCTGTCGATGCCGTGTCCGAAGAAGACCTCATAAAGGTATTGGAAGCGGAAAACCAAAATGAGACAGCTCGTCCCTCACAAAAACCGCCTCCCCCAAAAAACAACCTTCGCATGCTTCTCAGTACTATTGATTCTCTTCCCGGAATACAGAAAATGATTGTCATCGCCAAATCAGGGAAAGTTCTTGCAAAGCATAACGTCGAGGTAAAAAAATTCGGGAATTTCATTGCATACGCCACCGCAGCTTCCCGACAAACCGCGGCAAGTATAGGGTTCAGTGGTCCGAGACATATCATCATGAACCAGTCGCAGGGTGGAAAAATTATCATACTTCCAGGCCCGGCCGCAACCATCGGCCTTGAACTGGATGATGGCGAATCAGCCGGCGCCATTATCGATACCCTGTCGCCAGTTCTCAAAAAAACCAAAATAACCTAAAGGCCTATTGGATTAATCAGGAAATCTTTTTTATGGAAGCACTGCTTAAAGAAATTAAATCACTTCCAAATATCATCGGTTCTTTTATTTATGTTGAGAATCAGGGAGTGGAACATACTGATCTTCCTAGGATTTTCAGAAAGGATGGCTTGGAAAAGGTTGGTCGTTCGCTGGACAGAATCTTCACCTTGAATGCGCCTTCCGACCTTGCTGTTGACAGCCTCGAAATTAAATTCAACGAATCCGTGGCGTTTGTTCAGCGAATTAACCAGGGCTCTTCAATAATTACCTTTTGCGACCCAAGCGCCAATCTTTCATTAGTCAGCATGACAATGAACATGCTCCTTCCTGAGTTGAAAAACTCATTAGCCCATCCCAAGGAAGATGAAGATTTGCCGGAGCTTGGCGATGATGACCTGTTGCTTCCCTCCGAACCGGGAGCTGGTTTTTTTGAACATTTTGATGAAACAAAAGCAAAAAACGCCTCAAGCTCAACTTCGCCTGCGGCTGCAAAATCCGCCGACCCTGCTCCTGCCGTAAGTGATTCAACAACCGATGAATCCCAATCACCGGGAACGCCCCAAGAAGCTGGCCCGGCAGATATTGATCAGCTTTTCAAGGTAGGGCCTTTTGCTGTGACGCTAGAAAAACTCCAGGACGCTCTGACCAGGGCCATCGGCCCGATCGGCGGTTTGATAATGCGTGACATGGTGGAAAAATGGCTCAAGGAAGGACCGTGCACAAATGACCGCCTGAATGCCCTGGCTGATCTTCTTTGTTCAGAAATAGACAACTCAAGACTGGAAAAGGAATTCAAGTCTGAAATAGCAGGTCTGCTGCCTTAAATAAGCCTGCGCCAACCCGGATAAGCGACTGTCAACGGAAATAAGGGATGATAGGCCTTTCCGGATCTACCTGAATCGAATCTGTTTCAACGCTTGACTCCAACTCCTTCCTACGCCTCGAAACCAAATTTTCCAGCCTGCTGTCGTCAGTATTTTTTTCTGAAAAAGACATTTCCAGCCGGGTATGTTTTTGCATATCCTCGGTCAGCATAGCCTTTCTGAATTGATCGATATTGTCCTCTCTTTTTAAGGACAGCAAATTATCCTGGCCAACAAAAGGTAAATCAATTTCGAGGGATACAGCACTTTTCATGATTTTCTGTGACTGCGGTTTTTCTGCGACTTGAACAGGTGTCGGAGGTGTTACTGTCTTTTTCGGTTCAGCAATAACAACTTTTACCGGAGCAACCGGAAGGTCTGTTGATTCATGTGGCGCTGGTTTTTCTGCGACTTGAACTGGCGCAGGAGGTGTTACTGTCTTTTTCGGTTCAGCAATAACAACTTTTACCGGAGCTTCTGCTTTTTTCTGAACAACTTCAGGAGGCGGAGTCGGTTTGCTCTTTACTTCCTTCGGGGTAATTTCTTTTTTCGGGGGCGACTTTACCGGCAGCGACGGGGTTGGCTGAACTTGAGCGACCTTCTCGACTGCGGGCGGCGAGGCTGGAACCGGCACCTTTTTCTCGGGAACAACAACGGGCTTTACAGCAGTTACAACTTCCTTGTGCAGCACCGTCGGACCGCTAGAACCTGTTGATTGTCTGGCAAGTTCCAGAGATTTCTGGGCCCGCTTGCTTTCAGGTGAGATGCTCAATCCTTTTTCATAAACGGCTATTGCAGCGTTGGAATCACCCTGCACCATATAGATGTCGCCCATCCCAAAAAGATATTTAGCGGATTTTTCATCCAGTTTTGCAGCTTTTTTATAATATTGCAGGGCTTCGTCGTAATTACGAAGCCTTTCAAGGGTATAGCCATTCATATAATTTATTTCCGCATCATTGGGGCATTGCTTGATAGCTCCTTCAAGCAATTCCTTTTTTTTGATGAGGTTTCTCTCTTTGCGAATGGATTTAAAAGCAGCATCGCAGTCCGCAGCCTCGACAATTCCCACCGCGACCAAGCCGACAGCAAAAATCCCTACAAAAATTGCCGCAATTGTTTTTCGGGTTATATCCATGAATCCATCAGCGGTTTTTATTTTACTGCCAAATAAATAAAACATTACATTTCTTCTTTAATAAAAAAGTTGATATTAATTATTTACGGGTCAACATCTTATGCATACTTACTCTGAGTCGATCAATTGCCTGTGCCAGTGAACCGATTTCATCCTTGGCATCCCTCAAGTCTATCTCTTCTTCCAGATTCTTTCCAAGGCTTATTTCCTTTGCCCGGTTACTCAACCGCACAATCGGCATAACAATCCTGTTATTCAGGAAAACCCAGACAATAAATAATGCGACAACCAGAACGCTGCCGCCGGACAACAGGATCATCAGGGCATTGGTTTTTACCGATGAAAGTGCCTGTTTGATAGGGATATAAACGATATCAGCAGAGATCGTTTCACCCATTTTCCAGTTATACCCCCCTTCTTCGCCGTAAAGGACAACCTGATCTTTCGGAGCGTCTCCGGGATCTCCATGGCAATCAAGGCAATCTTTCGAGTCAATCCTGATCGGTTTTGCCAGATAATAATATTTCTCGTCATTCTTGCTGAGGATCCCTTCCTGTTTAGTCAGACCGGCATTGTCCCGGAAAGTATTAATTATTCGAGCCTCGGCCTCATCCGCTTTATTATCCGGCTGCAGAGGATTAATGGTCGCCTGTTTGAATTCATAGCCGGGCAGACTTTCCTTGAATATTTCCCAGGTTTCCTTGGCCACAACAAATTCAGACATTAATTCCGGATAAAACCTGTCCTTTTCAAGAAGTTCATTAATCAAAGGCCGCTGCGTATCATGAAAATATTTTCGTGCGGAAAATATATAATTGGCAATCAACTCCCCTTTTGTTTTGGCTTCATTCATTGCCGCCTGCATACTGAATTTGTAGCTGGCAATGCCGATCACCAGAAGAGCTGCTAATCCGAGTCCGCCCAACAATGCAATAAATTTCGGGCGCACTCCAGATTTATTTTTGGAAGACATCTCTACTCCCCCCTTTTTTTAAGCAAACGCAAAATAAATTATATTCATATCACACTGTGTGATCGTTTTAACAAAAAGATCGTGGTAAATCTATTTAATTTAAATCATATTTCCAAATTGAAAAAAGAAGACAGGACAATTTACTGTTGTCAACAGAATCCTGTTTGAAATCATTGTGGGTCCATCTTCTTTTTCTCCGGCGGATTATTGGGCATCTTTCTAACCGGCCAGCGGACTGACTTAAATATCTTCTGTCCCTTCTGGATCTCAAATTCAGGTAGAATAATATTGCCAAGAGACCCACCGGCCCCACCGAATACATCAAGCTCGATTCTGTGTTTTCCAGGGAGTAACGGTATCCGAACCAGGGCCAGTCCGCCAGGTAAGGTTTCCCAGCCGCGGGTATCCGCCTCTTCGGTAAGAAAAAACAGGAGCCTCACTGCGGCGCCTGCAAGTTCCCCATTCTCCCTACCCACCGCCTGGGCAATAACCTCTTTGACCCCCACCCGTGCCGCTTCTTTGACTATCATGATTTCCGCCCGGGCGGACAAAGAGGAACGCAACAGAGCGCCCATATCGGTTGACACGGTCATACCTGTCGCCTCAAGATCCCGGTTCTTCACCCGCATGCCATAATCAGTCGGGGAAGAAGTATATTTTGGCCAGGAAAAACGTATGGAGGGCGGCACTATTATATTGCTCGCCACCTTCACCGGTGCCCTGCCGATTTCCACAAAAACGATGAGTTCAGTGGAATCCGCCTTCTGCACCTTTTCCATGTCTGCGGCGGACAGATAGGGAGTGTATACCCCAAAATCGTCTTTATACCCCAATCGCCAGGCCAGTCCGTAGAGATGCCGGGCAAGGTTTTTTTTCTGGGGCATATCATCAAAGAGCTTTTTGAATTCGATGTAAGCATCATCGTAATCCAATAGAAACTCGTAACACGAACCGATCAAAGCGCGCGCGGCGTATTCCTTTCTGAGCACGTCGGGAAAGACCGCGAATAACTTCAGGGCCTGCTTGGCCTCAACCAGTGCTGCCTCATACTGGTCAAGGAGCAGGAAATTCATCATCAGATAGGAGTGTACCCAGAGGCGTTCACTGTATTCGCCCTTGTATTCCGTAAACCATTCAGAGGTCACAATGGAACCGGTCTGCCGGCTTATGCTGATCACCTCCTGTTCGGTGATCAGCTTTGAGGCGGCCAGAAATTCCTGCACACTTTCTTCATATGCAGCCAGATTGAAGAGGATAGTCCCTCTTTCCATATGATAAAGCAGGCGATCACGGGTCGGGTAGTCATCCATGCCGGCAAGCGCTTGGTTTGCCCCTGCGACGTTTCCGGCATGGAATTCATCCCGGGCATCCCTGAGCTTTTGTGAGGCGCAACCGCCCACACCCAGGCTCAGGAATAAAGCCACGGCTAGAAACAGCAGGCAAAAACGCTGGTCAGATCCTGCCCTGTTGAGGGTGCTCCGTTTAGATAGAAACATCTGAGTATCCGGCTGAAAGGCTCTTGATTACCATCCGATAAAAGGTTTTGAAGCCTCACGGATAACCTCGGTGCTGTCAGCCCATTCGATAATCCCGGTCTCAATATCGGTAAGCTCAAGATTCAGGCTGTAATATTGCAACACCTTCTTTTTCAACCTGGCCTGTTTGGGTTCTTTCTTTTCCATGGATCGCAGGGTGCCGGTAAGCATAAATTTGGCGCCGATCTGTTTTGCAAGTTTGATCCGGGTTTCCGCAGCCACCTGACCGCCGTGCTGGTAATCCGCTTCCTTGGCTATGTTTCCCCGTTGGGTCTCGTTGATAAAACGCACCTTGCCGGAGGCAATCAGGGCCTGCCGGATATCATCACTGATGCCGCTGGTGCTGATATGTTCGTCGGTCCTGTTGGCAATACCGTAGACTATTACAACCGGACGGTCCGTGGCTGCGGAGAGCGGCGGCTTGGCAAGCAGGGAACTTACCATATCGTTGACAATGCTCTTCTTGTCGGAAAAATGATAGCCTTCATCATAAATCACCTTTTCATCGGCATCCACGGTCCTGGTGGAAACCGTGCATCCCAGCCCGGCCAAATAGAACCCGCACAATAACACTACACAGACGACTTGCAAAAAACGTTTCATAGTCTCCACCTCCAAAATATTTTTCCTATGCATTATTTCGTTTTTGATTACGTTGGATTATCAACGTTTATTACTTGTAATACCACTTTAACAAACCCCTGCACAAATTACCTTTGATAAAATCTATGGATAACGAATGCAAAATGAGACTTCGAAAAGACGGATTTCATCGAGTTGTTGCGTCATAATTTGTTAATTTTGTGCGATGGACCTGTTGCGACAGCTTTTTTTACGCCCCTTGAGTATCACCCAGAAATTCTCAAATCTTTTTTGAAGACTAAAATGTCCCTCGCAACATCACCTCTAGCCCTCAAGGGGCCAAATTGCCGGGCCTCAACTCCTGAGATTCCCTGGCGCTCACAGGCAGGGTGAGGGTGACGATGGTGCCCTCTCCGTGGGAACTTAAAATATCAATGCCGCAGTTCATCTGGGTCATCATCTTTTTGGAAATAGCCAACCCCAGGCCGGTGCCGTGAATCTTAGTTGTATAGAAGGGTTTAAAAACATTCTGCAGAAGTTCCGGGGTCATCCCGCAGCCATTGTCTTTAACATATAATTGCACCACTGTATCATCAGCGAAAGTCTCGATGACCAGAGTTGCGCCTTCCTTGCCTTCCATGGCATCGGTTGCATTGGCAATCAAGTTCATCATAACATGCTGCAATGCCCGTGGATCAACACTTACCACCCGGGCGTTTTCCGGAAAATTGACAATGATCCCGATATCCTTACTCTTCAGATCAACACCGATGAGCTGGAATAAATCTTCAAAAAACTGTGCCAGATCCACAGTCTTCATCTCCGGTTTTTCAAACATATTGAAATTTTTCAGCGACTTCAAAAGGATTTCAATTTTTGCGACCTCACCGAAAATCCTCTTGAAATAGACTTCAAATTCTTCCGGGGAATACTTGTGGATATTGTTCTGAACTACGGTGAGCGCCGTTTTGATTGAATTCAAAGGATTGCCGATTTCATGGCGTATACCGGAAAACAGGTAGCCGATATTATTCATGATTTCCGAAGCTTCGTCAATAGCCTCCAAACGATGCTGGTCGGTGATATCCCGGATGAAAACAAAAACATATTTCCAATTCTGGGCCAGACGATAGACACTGTAGCCGAGTATTCTATGACCGCTGTGTTTCTTGGTTCTGGTGCTGCGCGTCACTCCTGGCTGTTTCAGCTCCTCAATCTCGTTTCGCAGCAACTTGTAATAATCTTCATAGCTCGATGCCGCATCCACATGCTGGAAAATCTTCACCGCATGAATATTCCTGAAAAATACTTCTTCCTTTTCAAGATCAAGGATGATAATGCCGGTATCTATGTTTTTCATGATTTCAGTAAAAACACAGGTAACCGTATCACCACCGGTCATATGTACACAATCCTTTAACATGCCTGCCCCCAACTCACTGCCGGCAATGACCGGCAAATATATTACTCAGCTCAAGAACCAGTTCCTGCTCCGGCCGATCGTGAAAAATACCAAAACCGGGCCCGCGGCTTTTGTCAACGCCGCGCAGGAAAATATAAAACACCCCGCCAAAATGTTTCAGATACTCATAATCAGCCAGCCTGCTTCCAAGATACCTGTGCAAGGCCACGGTATAAATATGATATTGCAGATCATATGACCGGTCCCGGATTATTTTCCGGAGACGATCCTGGGAATAATCCTCCACCCTGTTGCCGAGATGGTTGGATTTCCAGTCAACGATGTAGAATCTGCCGTTTCGCTGAAACACCAGATCCACAAATCCTTTCATAAACCCCTCAAGGGTCTTTGCCCCAAAACCATGAGACACCTGGTTGTCCTCAACTCCGGAACTCCTCTTTCCGCCCCGGTTGATAATTGCTTTGATCGCACCTGCGCTTACCGACACCTGCGGGAAATAAAACTCCATTTCGTTCAGCCTTGCTGGTCCGGATACCTGTGAGAGTCGACATTCGGGATCATCGGCAAGCAAGGGGGTCATTATCACATTATCCACCATTGCGACAATCGCCTCTTCCCAGGATACCGCGTACCCATGGAGTTGAAGCTTGTCGCGCACCAGTTTTCTGAGGACCTGCCGGTCTTCGCAGGTGAAATCATAATGCTCCAGCAAATCATGCATGAAGGTTCCAGGTCCTGCCCCTTGCGGGAAAGAGAATATGGCGGCCGACTCCGGAGCAACAGCGCCGGGCGTAGTCTCAGAATCCCTGGACGCCTTGTGGATACTGTCATAGTCCAGAATGTCAGCTCCGCCGTGCTCCTGGACCAGGGAAGAAAAACTTGCAATGCGAAAATTTCTGGAAATAACCCCGTCAAAGGCCTTGAACTCAAGGCGCGTCTCATGGGGTTGGATCAATGATAGCTGTCCCGGTTTTCCAGAAGGCAACCTGGTGCTGACCACGGTGTTTCCTGAAGCCTGCTCAAGGGCCGCGATATCGGCGATCAACTCCTCATCGGCAAGAGACTTGAACCGATTGGCAGTATCTTCCATCATCCGGGAAGGTGTTGCAGCCTTCACCTGATGGAACAGATAGGCCGGGGCTGAATATTCTCCGCCGCTCAGCGCTCCCCAGACCATATAACAACGGCAGCTGGCTCTGGTCAACGCCACATACAGCAGACGAATGTCTTCGGAAATTTCTTCCAGCAACGCAAGCTCTTTATGCTGTTCAATATTTTCCGAGCCGATATCCATTATCAGGGCATTGCTGTTCTGCGGATCATGGAATACCACCGGTTTGTCCGTTCCCGGTTTGCCGCTTCTTACACCACCCCAGGAAAAAGGACAGAACACCACCGGATATTCAAGGCCTTTTGCCTTGTGGATCGTGACAATTCGTACACAGTCCCGGTCGCTTTCCAACCTGAGCTGATACTCTTCTTCATCGGCCTGCGGCGAATTGATTTTTTCATTGAGAAACTTGAGAAGCCCGGCCATGCCGAGATGCCGCTCGGTTTCCTGTTTATGGAGGATTTCAGCAAGATGCAGCATATTGGTCAATCGCCGCTCGCCATCCTTACAGGCAATGAGCCGGCTTCGTACCGATTCTTTTGCCATGAACGCCCGGAACATGCCGATAAAACCATTACGCAGCCACTGATCATGGTACCCGCGGAAAGAGGCTATTCTATCCAGCCAGCGGTTTTCATCGATTTCATCAAGGTCCGCCCCTTTAAGACCAAGGGCATCGGTCACCAGGGCGCTTTTCAGTTTCCGTTCATTGCCGGGATCTGCCACCGCCAGCAGCAGACGCTGCATTTCCCCTGCTTCCGGAGACAAGAAAACACTGGCATTGGAATGCAACACACTGACTACTCCGCATCCGGCCAGGGCCTGCTGGGTCAGGCACGCTTCAGAATTGGTCCTGACCAGCACGGCAATATCACTTGCCTTAAGGGGTGTGTTGCCGATCATCGCGCGCTGCTCATGTCCAAGGGTAAGCAGCCGGATTATTTCATGGACAACGGCATTCAAAATCCTTTTCCGGGCGCGTTCTTTGGCAATCAGCTTTGTACTTTTATTCTCCGGATCCTGCTCCCGGCGGACAATCCACAGCTGAAACGGGCTTTCATCCCGGCCGTCGATCAACAACTTTGCCTGCCTGACTTCCACCGGCGGGCGCACCGCCGAGGCGATAATAGCACTGAAGGCAAAAGGCGTTTGCGGCCTGGTGAATATGGTGTTCACCGCCGTGATCAACTCCGGAACCGACCGCCAGTTGGTTACAAGAGTCGCGCGGCTGCCGGCTTTTTGGGATGCCTCCATATAGGTGAAAATATCTGCACCGCGAAAACTGTAGATAGCCTGCTTGGGATCGCCAATCAGGTAGAGAAGGCCTTCTGCTCCATAAATATTGCGGAAAATTTCGTATTGCACCGGATCAGTGTCCTGAAATTCATCAATCATCGCGGCAGGGAATTTTTTCCGGATGTTGTCGGCTATTGATTTCCCTGACGGCCCGGCCAAGGCCCTGGAGAGTTCACTCAGTAAATCATCAAAAGAGTAAAGACTCTCCTGACGTTTTCTCACCAGCAATTCGCGTCTTATAAACTCAATTACTTTCCTTCTCAGATGCTTCACGCGTTTATCATAAAGATCAAGGAGCCGGCTTCTGGCCTGACCCAGATTCTCACATACATCGAAAAACGGATGAACTGGTGGAACATGCCCTTTTTTGACGGAGGCCTCAATATGGCCGGTAGTGAATTTTTCAAATTTATCGAAAAAATCCACAGTGGGGGTTGGCATCGTCAACATTCCGTCCATTGCCGCAAGCCAAGGTTCAATGTTTGATTTTTTATATTTGCTTAAGCTCAACCCCGGATCATTCATTAAAATGCTGTAGATATGATCCCGTGCCTGGTGCCACGATTCCACTGCCGCCGAAAATAACTGGGAAAATTCCTGCTCTGCCAGAGTAATTTCATGCGGGTCTACCTCGGCAAATGCCGGGATAATTTCCAGATCAGGGCGCGAATGACTCTGGCCGATGTATTTGAGCACTGTCGCCGTATTAAAAAACTTCCGGCCGTATTCGACAAAGAGGATGCCGGCCTGATAAAAATGCTCTCTGAAAAAATCACCGGCAATCTCTTCCAGGAGTCCGCGGGTGTCCGAGAGCAACTCACTGTCAAAAAAGGTGCAGGCCTCAAGGGCATTATCCATGAGCATTCTCTGGCAGAATCCATGGATGGTGAAAATCGAGGCCTCGTCATAATCCCGAAGCGCCTCGGCAAGCACCTCAAGACCGGCGTCCATATCTTCCTGGCGGCCGGATAAATCCCTCAGAAACGCCTCATCAGTCTCCCCCCCTTGAAACACCCGTTGGGCGTCACGGATTTTTTCACGGATTCTTGCCTTGAGATCTTCGGTGGCCGCCTCGGTATAAGTCACCACCAGAATTTCAGAAATCCGCAGCCGTTTTTCAAGCAACAGACGGAGAACCAGGGCCGCAATAGTATAGGTTTTGCCGGTTCCGGCACTTGCATCGATGAGTCGTATGCCATCCAGGGGCGTGGCCCAGATATCAAAATGCTTCATGGCAGGAAATTCTCCATTGAGGCAAGAAGGGGCTCGAAAATCTGTTCTGCAAGATCCATGAACTGCCGGTCAAGTGGATTTTTATCCTTAAAACATAAGCCGTAATACTGATCCGTTCCTTCGCCGGGATAATAAGTGCCGAGCCATTTGCCCTGGGCTGCTTCCAGTGCTGCGGATATTTCTTTTCCTTCAGAAATTCGCTTAGCATATTCCTGGGAGGTCTGGGGGAAGAAATGCACCGGCCGGCGCAGTCCATCCAGATAAAGATTAAGAAGCTCCTGTAAAATTCGTTCAGGATCGGCCAGGGGACTGAAGGCAAGCATCCCGTCAGTACCAACAATAAGGGTTTGACAAGCAACCCCCTGGGGTTGCAGAAAATTCAGCAGCAGATGATCAATCCAGGCCTTGATCATGTCTTTTGCCGATATCCTGGCGCTGCGGAACCGGACAAGCCCGGAAGCGGTGATTCCGGAAAGCACCCCGGTGATAGTAAAACCGCCCAATTCAAGATTAATAGTAAGAGGCGACATTGATTCAGATAAATGTTTTCCCAGATTCTGATAGAGGGAATTCACCTGGCGCTGCATTTCATGATAAGCAACCTGGCCGACTGCGCCGGGCGGCAGGACGCCTGAAGCCCTGGCGCTTTCAAAAAAACCCTGCCCTTTGTCCTGTATATACCTTTCCAGGAGTTCCTCTGAAATTATATAGCGATCAAGTCCGGCCAGGTCAAAGGGCTCAATATCATCGGTCATGTCCTCCCTGCCGGGCAGATAGATCCCCAGCCGGTTCTGGCAGAAGAATCGTGCCGGATGAACAAAAAAACCCTTCAACTGCTCAATTGCCAGCTCTCTGCTTTCTGAAGACTCTTTGAGGGATTCTTCAACCAGGGAAACAGCAGCAAATTTATCACCCACCGCGGCCAGGGCTGCCTGATAATTCTCCGGGGAAAAACTCCGCAAACGGCCATTTTGTCGATAATATTCCGGGTCAAAGGCCTGGAGCCGATGTTCGGTGATCATCTCTGGGCAAGAATCCTTGCCGCCAGCCGCTTCATCTTCAAAATAGTCGATCAATTCAGTAACCAGCACCGAGGGTGGCCGCCTGCGCCCGTTTTGAGCGGACTGGCCGACATAACTGATATAGAGCTGCTTTCTGGCCGACAATATGGACTCAAGAAAAAGATATTTATCGTCAAAACGCACCGACCTGTCCCCCGGCAGAGGACTTTGGGCCATCAGGTCAAAACTCATTTTTCTGGAAATCCTTGGAAAATCTCCATCATTCATGCCAAGCAGACAGATGATTTTGGCAGGAACCGCCCGCATGGGAAGCAATGCGCAGAAAGTCACGGCGCCGGATAAAAACCCGGAACCGCTGCGGTCTTCCCCCAGGACCCGCTTGAGATACCCATCAACGACCTGTCGGTCGACCTCCTCTGAAAAATCCGCCTCTGCACCGGTAAACCGCATATGTTCAAACGCCCCCCGGACCAGAAGAATTTCACTTTCTTCTCCTTCCCCTGGCTCAAAACATTCTTCAAGGAGCGCCGCGAGAACCCGCGACCACTGGGCAAGGTTATGCGATTTTTTCACATATGCATCAAGTTCAACAAGCTTCTGGAACAAGTCCATGAACCGTCCAAGCACCGATGACGCGGTCCCTTCCATATATTCATAGGGCAAAATCCCTGCAAATAACTGTTTATCGCCGCCGGAAAACGCATAGCCCAGGAGTAAACGGTCCAGACCCGCTTCCCAGGTATTTTCCTTGAAACCCGGCAAACCGCGCGAGCGCCGGGACTCTTCATCAAGGCCCCATCTGATCTTCACCTCCGCAACCCAGGTCTCGATTGATTCGATATCATCATTGTTCAACTTGAATTTGCGGCGGACCGCGGCGCAGTCCAGTAAAGGTAAGACCTGCGAGACCCCGAACCGACCGCCGGCAAGAGCCAGCATCGCAAAAAATGTTTCGGTTATTCCGCCGTTTTTCAAAAAACTCCGGTCAGCAATTGTATAGGGTATGCGAAGAGGATCGTCCTTTGCCGTATCAAAAACCGCCTGCACCAGAAGCCCGTATTTCTCAAGATCAGGGGCCATGACGATGATGTCCCTGGGCAACAGGTCCGGATATTTTTGGAACAGATGCAGAAGATGGTCCTGGAGTATTTCTACTTCACGCATGGGGCTGTGACAGGAATTGATTATAATGGAGTCATCATCCTGAAAATCAGCTCCGGGGGGCATCCGACAAAGATTCAATATATCGCTCTGCAATTGAAAAAGTCTGCGATTATTCCCGGGATCGGTAAAACAATCCTCTTCAAGGCAATCATACTCATGGATCAGGGTAAATAAATCTCTGCCCAGGCGTCCCATGGAAGAAAGCAGCGGGTTGCCTTTTTCCAGAAACAATTGATCATCGGTTTTACCGTGCAATTTCCGCAAACGCCCTCTTTCCTTCTCTGAAAGAACATCCGCCCAATACTCCCTGCAGGGATTCAATAAAAAGAAATGCACCTGCGTATACGCGGAAAGCGCCTCAAAAACCTTGAGATGGTAAGGCGGCATGGATGAAATCCCGAAGACCACAACCCGCCGGGGAAGGGCGTTGGCGGGAAGCTGCTTGCTCCTCAGGATATTAAGACAGGAGTGGAGCTGGCTGGCCCGGTGATCTTTGGCGGTCCGGGCGGCGATCTCGCGCCACAATTGAGCCTGCCAGCTGTCGCCAGCGCCTGCTTCCCATTGCAGAATAAAATCCGGCCGGTAGATCATATACTGGTCGTATTGATCAGCAAGCTGCACGGCCAATTGAAACCGTTTAATCCCGCCCCCTTCCGAAATATAATTGTTCAGCGGCTGAAAAATTGGTTTGTTGCCAAGATTTTCCAGCAACCCCATAATCACCCAGATCATTATTTCACGACTTTCCTTAACCGATGATGCGGGCTGATCGGGGAGGATTTTCCGGTACATTTCCGAAATAAAGGTATTTGGGAACGGGCAGCAGGCATTGGCCCAGGCGCCGAGATGTTGGGCCAGGGACATGGCAATCCAGCGCGCCATCCCCCTGCTCTGGACGACAATGGTTTCCGGTTCCATCGGCGGCAAAGGCGAGGCCCGGAGCAGATCCGCAAGTTTTTCCGACAGGGTTTCCAGACGGTTGCCCGAGTGCAGAATCAACGCCATGGAGGATATTTTTGAGAGAGGATTAATAACAAATTCGACCACTTTAGGTTTTCAACAATTATTTTAAATATCTTTACAGGAGCTTTTATTAAGGGAAATTATGGTTACTTACCATCATTAATAACCGTACAGACAATTTTCCGGTTATCCCGCGGCCCGTCAAAATCGCAAAGAAAAATATTCTGCCAGCGGGAAAGCCCAAGGACGCCGTCAATCACCGGAATAGTTTCCGAGGGTCCGATGAGCCCGGCTTTAATGTGGGCGTCACCGTTTCCGTCCTGTTGGTCATGGAGCCACACTCCCTGCGGCACCAGTCTCCGCAGACATTGAATCACATCGGTCTGCACGCTGTCATCCCAGTTTTCCTGAATCATGATCGCAGCGGTTGCGCCCTGAGCATAGAGCGTTACAATACCGTTCTCCACCCCGCTTTCTGCGACGACGTTTTGCACCTGCTCCGTTATATCCACAAGCTCTTCGCGGCGGCACGTTGATGTATGAATTATTTCCCGCATGCCAGCAACCTTTTCGGTTATTTTCGAAACATTTATCCGTCCACCAATTACTACGTCATTACCACGATTTCCGACATTAATCCAGCCCCAGAACCGGCGCCGGCATTAATATAATTCCTACCCGAAACAATTCACGCTACGAGATGGCTGGAGATCTAAGGGAAAGGATGTTCCCTGTACTTTGACCCGCGAAAAAACTGAATGACAGATAAGCGCAGACTTCGAAAGCGATTCAGTCCGTTCGTGACGCATATTCGTGAACAATTTCGGAGAAACAAAATACAATTTCACGAAACCTCACATTGCACTTTCGATCAAGGCCATCTCAACAACAAATAGCAACGATAATTTAATATGTTATGACACTTACCGGTAATGTTCATGAATCTTTTCGGGCTAAAGTTATTGCGACGATCAGTAAGTAGAAGTAATATCTGATGTTGCGTTCTTCCGAATTTGAGTTCGCAGGAATATTGACTGTTGCAGGCATTTCTTACAAGTAGAGTTTCATTATTCTCGAAGTTTTTTTAAAAAAAATCTTTTAAAACTTTTTAAAAAGGCCATTTACCCATTTCTTGCCAATGATTATTACTGGAAACACATTCTCCGGCCAGGACCTTTTCAAAAGGGGCATCCCTTTTGACCTTCCGCCGGTAAAGGGAAAACCGAGAAAGAAAATTCTTGATTCTTCAATCAATTCTCTGCCTATACCTGATTCCGACAAACAACAGCTCAAAAAATTCGGATACCGTACTGTAAGGGAAGCCTTCCGCGCCGCTCTGGCAGGTAGACTTTCCTCCAGAAGAAAAGGGGTTGAAGCTCTTGAAAAAACAGTACTTCAGGCCAGCTGTTCCCTTCTGGGCCATCCGCCCTTTGACCGTTCTTCTTTAAACAGTTGGATCAGTTCGGAAAAAAACAAAACCATCGCTCATTTCCTTCGCATTCTTTACGGCAGGCCGTTCACCCTTTCCAGCTATGTTTCATCAGCATCAATCAGAGAGATTCTTTTCCCGGCGGTCATGCACGAAGCGGTTTGCAAATCCGGGGTGAATTCCATCGGCGAGATTTTGGACCTCGAACTCAACAATCTTGCTGAAAAAGGCAAGATCGACCTTACCAGCATCCAGCGTCTGCTGGTATATGTCTTTGACTATTTATTCATCATAAATGAGCCTGAGGCGGAACAGGAGAAGATCTCCCTGGATGTTTATCCGCCGCCATCAGCCCTTCCGAGGATTGACATACGCACTAAAAAACTGCTCTCACCCTGGTTTTCTGAAGAAAAACTCACAGCCGGGGCGGAATTGATAAACGACCACCGCTTGACCCACCTGATGTTTTACAGGAACGGCGGTGCCGGCCTGTTCACCCATGACATTACCGGTAGAGCGATTGTCCTTTTCGAAGAAGCCGAGCACATCCAGCAGGGGTTCAGAATCAGTCATTCGTTATGCGATTTCTGCGGCGCCAATATTCATAATATCGGTCTTTGCCACCACGTAGCCGCCCTGTCCATCGCCATGCTTAATTCCCTGGGCGAAGCGGACAGGAGCCTTAAACCTTTCCCCCTCAGGTATCCATCCAGTCCCTGGTACCGGGCAGGACAGATCCTCTACGACCTTTTCGGTCTGGCTCATGATATTGAAATCACTATTCAGCCGTCAAAAACGCATTGGAACATGAAGATCACCCATAAAAGCGGTGACACCCCGGCTTCATGGCAACTGGACAATGAATCGCTCATTGAGGCGCTGTCGATTTTTCAAGGAAAAATTACTTTTCTGAATATCCCGAAAGCCTTTACTGAGCATACTCAAATCAGCACGCTCTATTCCTTTATAACTTCCCTGGTCCGCTCGAAGACCGAAGCGGAACTCAACGACCAGAATCAGAAGACAATCGGCCAACAAAAAGATGAAAGCTTCTGGCAGTGGCTTACAAGGCAGTTTTACATGAAGATTTCCCCAAAAAATCTTCAACTGGTACGCTCTCCTGACACTGGTCTGTTCTCTCTGCTGTCCATTGATAAAACCTCGGGGAATACAACATTTGAAATGATTATTCCACGAGTCAAAACTCCTGAGCTGATCGACAGCATGGCCGAGCTCGGCATAGCAACTAAACTCCCGCCCGCCAAGGCGTTTTCCAAAGTCAGGCTTAATGATGAAAACTCGCTGCTCACCATAACTCCCTGTCTCCAGCTTGATTCCGGTGAAGTCCTGGTACGGAAAGATCTCGAAGATGTCCGGTACGGGAGATACTATCTCATGGATGAAAACGAATTCCTTCCGGTCAGGGAACAGAAAAAAGAGCATAATCCCGGCCAGAGCAATATTGATGATACCCAGATCCCTTTATGCGACATACCGGCCTATATCACGAACCACCAGGAAGCGCTCCTTAATGGATATAACGACGTTGCCACAGAAATCCATGAGATGAAACTCCAGAAATCACCTGATCATCTCGAGTTCAATTCATACTCCATGGATGACGGCTGGTGCTATCTTTCCGGCAATTATGGTCTTGGAAACAAAAAAATATCCCTGTATGATTTATTGCTCGCCAGGTCTCAGGGCCATGAATTCATCCCAAGCAATAAGGAATGGCTGCAACTCAACGATAGTTCTCTGGAATGGTTTCATAACCTGGGAAGTGATCGGCTTTTCAACGACCTGGATTCAAACACCCAAGGCGTCCGCCTCTCAAGGCAGGAACTGCTTAAACTTTCGGCCTTCATCCCTGATTTACAAATTAACACCAGGGACTCCCAAAGCAAGGCCGACCTCCTGAAACTATTGAATGTTTCCACTTGGCAGGACCACCAGAACATTCCCGGCCTGTCCCCTCATCTGCGAAGCTACCAGAAAAACGGCATCGCCTGGTTGTATCAGCTTTACCAGCATAGATTGGGCGGCATTCTCGCCGATGACATGGGGCTTGGCAAAACCCACCAGGCACTGGGTTTCTTTCAGGCAGTCATTGAAGCTTCCGGAGAAAAAAAACGCTTCCTGGTCATCTGTCCGGCATCAGTTGTTTCCCACTGGGTCGAGAAAATTCAAAAATATTATCCCCAACTGGACTGGCATGTGCATCATGGAAGTAACCGCGACCTTGAAAAAGCCAATGGCCACAGCATTCTGATTACCACCTACGGCATCACTCGAAGAGATGTGAAGGAGTTGGCGGACATCCCCTTCGAAGCCGTGATTTTTGACGAAATTCAACAGGCAAAAAACCGTAAATCCGACATCTACAGCGCTGCGGTGCAGCTTTCCGGCAAAGTCATAATCGGCCTTACCGGCACGCCCCTTGAAAACTCCGTTCATGATTTAAAAGCCCTGTTTAATATCTGCCTTCCGGGTTTCCTCGGCAGTGACGCATCTTTTAAGCATCAATTCGCCGCCCCCATAGAAGAGCATCAAGACAAGGCCAAACGTGAAACCCTTAGAAATCTGATCCGCCCCTTTCTTCTCAGAAGAACCAAGGACCAGGTTCTCACCGAACTGCCCGAAGTAATCGAAGATATCCGCACCTGCCGCTTAAGTGATGATCAGGTCCGCTTATATCGCGAAGCTATTGCCGGGCGAGGCTTCACGCACCTGGATACGATGTCCGGCAACAACGGAAGCAACAATCACTCGTACATGAAACTCCTTGCGATTATCAATTACCTCAAGCAGATCTGTGACCATCCCTGCCTGGTTGGTGGCTGCACCGATCATAAAAAATATTCCAGCGGCAAATGGGATGTTTTCGTAGAACTTCTTGATGAATGTCTCGCTAACTCAATGAAGGTTGTGGTGTTCAGTCATTACACCAAAATGCTCGATATAATTGAACAGCATCTCACCGATACCGGGATCCCCTTCTGCGGTCTCAGAGGAAGTATGACGCTCCACGAAAGAAAAAAAATGATCAACAAATTCAACACCGATCCATCAAGCCTGGTTTTCTCCGCAAGCCTTCTGGCCGGGGGTGTGGGTGTTGACCTCACTGCCGCCCAGGCGGTCATTCACTATGACCGCTGGTGGAATGCCGCAAGAGAGGACCAGGCAACTTCCCGGGTGCACAGGATGGGCCAGAAACATGTGGTCCAGGTTTTCAAACTCGTTACCGCCGGAACCCTTGAAGAAAAAATTAACGTATTAATTGAGAAAAAAAGGAATATGGCCAAGGAACTCATCCGTGAAGATGATGCAGGCATTATAAAAAGACTGAACCGCGAAGAGCTTATTGAACTGCTTTCCTGGGACGAATAAGATCCTGGATACCGATCGTCAGGCAGTCATCCATGCATTAACGCCATAACCAACCTTCAGAATTTCTTCTACCCATCTCCTCTCACATGGAAAAATCAGCTGAATTATTTTCTTCTCCCCGACAGCCATTCAAACACTAGAACTCCACATGATCGCAAGGCAGCTCCAGACAAAAAATTAAAAAAATAATAATTTTTTACTTGATTATTCTTTTTTTATTCTTCTATGCTAATTTATAGTTCAAGATGAAAGACGTTCCAAAAATCGACTAACTACCTGAAACAACTTGGGAAATTCAAGCGATTAATGGCTAATTATCAACTCGAGTGTTTTTTAGAATAACAATTTCACAAAGTCCATTTCAGTTCTGCTTATCTCAAAGGAGGATGATATGAAAACTCTCTATGTGGGCAATTTCCCTTATAACGTATCTGAGCATGAAATTCGTCAGGCATTCGAAAATCACGGAAAAGTTCATTCCGTAAAATTAATCAAGGAAAGAGAAACCGGCAGGCCAAGAGGCTTCGGTTTCATCGAAATGGATGACACCAGCGCCGTAAGCGCCAAGGAAGCTCTCAACAATACGCGTTTCGGCGGTCGCAACCTCCGTGTAGACGTTGCCAAGGAGCGCTCCGCCGGCATTGCCAGATAAACATATAATGCTTCCCTTCCCCCAGGGCAAGGCAGCGGTCATACGCTTCTCGCGTTTGACCTTTGGGGCCCCTCCCCCAAATACATCCCCTTGCTGCCCTGCCCTTTCTTTTTTTCACAGCCGAATTTTTTCATGATTTAGAGGAATCCCGTCGGCCCATACCCATTGAAAACATCTTATTGCAGTTTGCAATCTGGAAACGATCTGATATCTTCCTGAGAAGATTATCTTCCAAGTAATAAATACAATGTTTATATGCTTAGACCCTAAGGAGTTTCTTCAATGCTGCTGCGAACCTGCATCTCCCCTGCCGGCAAATTCATCTACGGAATTCATCAGCCAAGCTACAAGTCAACGAACCTCAGAGAGCAGGACCATTTAACTGCCCTTGGCACCAGTTCCAACGGCATTCCAATAATAAATAATCGAAATTTCCCAGATACCGATATCAGCGTTGACGCGGCAGACCAGATCATTGAAATCCCCAATCCTTTTCCTTTCAGGGGCGCCACTTATATTGGCAAGAAATGGGCGGACCGAGCCGCCTTGAACCCTGCGTCGATGAAACTGCCGGCACAGCCGGAAGTTTCTTTTTCCGAATCCTTGCAGAAACTTGATTGTTCTCTGGGAAACCTGATCAAAACCCTGAGCAGCCTGCCCGAACCGCTGCTGCTGGCTCTGGCAGCGACCTCTACAGATCCAAGGGATCTTATCTGTCTTGCGGAACTATCATGCGAATTTTCCTGTGACCCGGAAACCGACACGCCAAACGGACTCATCTATCAGAAAAACAAATCCGGCACATTTTACCCGGTATACAAAAATCATAACCTGTTTGAAGTGGTTGCCAATAACCCTCATCTCCCGGACAATTACAAAAAAA
Organism: Pseudomonadota bacterium; assembly: GCA_018823135.1. NCBI lineage: Bacteria > Pseudomonadati > Pseudomonadota > Pseudomonadota bacterium. The sequence continues at coordinate 7,389 of JAHJJF010000074.1, read as the reverse complement.
TCATGGTGCTCAGGCCGGGAGTACAGGGTGAAAGCCCCATTGTCGGCGACTGGCAGAGCGAGGATAATTCCAGCAATGTCTTCGAATATCTCCGCGCCAACAGTTATATCCCCTGGGGCCATTATGCATCAAACATGGCAGACAATTCGATCCGTTATCATACCGGAAATCTGACGTTGCAAGACATGCAGGGTCTCAGGCATCTCTATTATCAGCGAACCTTTTTGCGTATTGGCCAGGAACTCGGCATAGCCGTTGATAGACATCGATCACCATTGTCCATCGATGAACTTGAAAGTTTAAGAAAACAACTCATTGCAAGACTGTCACAACCGGAAAACCTGTCCTTACACTTTTCCGCAACCCTCTGGGGATGGAATTACGGCTTTGATTATGCCCCGAGTAATTACCGGCTTCATGCCTCCCATCAGCAGATACATCAGCAATATGCCATGCTCCCGGATTCAGTGGAGACCCCTGATGGAGACATCATGTTTTCTTTCGGATGCGGCGATCTGGTTACCGATTTTATTACAGCGTATAAAACTGAAACTGGCAAAAATTTCTTTGAAAATTATATTCTGGCAACTAAAAATAACCAAAGGATGGATGGCAAGTCCGGCAGTGATGCAAGTCTCATCGTTCATGAAGATGACAATGTCATGCTTTTTGTACCTAAAGCGCAGACTTCCCAGTGGGAACTGCAACTCATGACCTTAAAACAGATCGGTAATATTATTGAAGCGGACAGCCGGACCCGCGCCTCCCTGGACCATGCGATACTCCTCGCCCAGAGAATCTATGCCGGCATGGGCGGGAAAATGGTGACCACTATTGAATTTCCCAAACGAATCAATGCCACGGATCCGGACCAGCGCCTGCTTTATTCTTTTCTGCCGAAACTCCCTCAATCCATGGGCGCCATGAGCGAAGCGCAATTGCGATTTATTAACGGACATTACCCGGAAGATTTTGCCGCGGCCTGTCGAAGGCATCTTCCGAAATTATGACCTAACCCGGCTGAGCCTCGGTTCCTTTCCAAATGATAATTATGTTGAAATATTCTTGAATGCTCCCACCCGAAAAACATTAAAAACCTCTCACTCGATACCGAAGTTGCCGCTTCTTTGCAAAAAGGTTGACCTTTACCGTAAAGATACTTACTGTATTTGATTGATTTGACGTTGAGGTACGGCCATGAATCCCGAAATATTGTAGCACCTCGTACCGCTTCAAGCGGACTAAGGAATCTTCGAATATTAAGGAAATTCACCTGATCAAATTCGCTTGTTTACGCCCTCACGGTCCTAACCCGCAGTGGCAGACGAGCAATATTCGGTTATAATCTCCGCCTTTGAGTTGTAAAAAATTCACCTGACGGGGATAAATGCTCGTTGATCTTGTTCAGCAGTTCCGGCCATTTTTTATTATCCCTCAATAACACTAAACGATTTTCTGTGAGTTAACTCTTCGATCATCGATCCAGGAAATCATCTACGTAAATTTTTTAAGGAGAATTTGATGAAAATTGCAAACGATATGTATGTTGCTATCGATTATTGCCTTACCCTTGAATCCGGTGAGGAAATCGATCGCTCCGAGGAAGGAGAACCCTTAAGCTTTATTACCGGATCCGGAATGATCATTCCAGGGCTTGAAGATCAATTACTGGGTATGTCCATTGGCGAGTCTGCAAACATAATAGTGGGCCCTGCAGACGGTTATGGCGAATTTCGCGAAGATCTCTGCCAGACGGTACCCCGCAGTCATTTCCCCCCTGATGTGGAACTCATACCGGGACAGTTTCAGGCCGAGGGACCCAACGGCCCGGTATCATTTGAAATTAAATCTGTCACCGATGAAGAAGTTGTTGCCGATTTCAATCACCCGATGGCCGGCAAACAGTTGCACTTTGCCATCAAAATTCTCGAAGTGCGTGAGCCTTCGGAGGAAGAAAAAGCCGCTATTGCCGAGGCCGGAGGTTGCGGTTGCGGATGCGGATCGTCAGATGAAGATGACCAGGGTTGCGACTGCGGCTCATCAGATGAAAGTGATCAAGGTTGCGGTTGCGGCTCGGGATGTTCCTGTTGAAAACTCAATGCCGGGCTAAATGGTCCGGCATTTTTTTGCCCCGGCAAAGTTTTTCGATATAATTTCCTTGCCGACATAAGCCAGTTATCTGATAGTATAGGTAACACTTGTCGGAGATTATAACTCTCTATTTACCATTAATAGTTGTGTGCCAGAAACCATTTAAACACCCTATAGCCAACAACAATGAAAGAATTTCTCAACCAACCGGAACTTGAAAAATACACTAGAACATACAATCCCGGAGACTATCTTTTTCGGGAGAATGATGATTCCCAGGACCTCTATATCCTTGTTTCCGGTCATCTGGATGTGTTTAAGGGCGATAACAGCATTTCCGATTTATCCGAGCCCGGCACCATGCTCGGTGAAATGTCCTTCCTGCTGCGCTCCAAAAGAACCGCAACAATAGTTGCCCGGGACACGGTAACCGTAATCAGGATTCCCAGCGAAGAAGTCACCAACTTCCTGGAAGAGTTTCCGGCAATCGCCCAGAAAATCACCAGCATGCTCGCCCGGCGACTCAATGAAACCACCAATGTCATGCATGGGCTCAAGGAATTCTGCGACCAGCTGCCTGATGCGGTAATCATGACCGACAAAAACCAAAAAATTCTTGCGTGGAATACTGCCGCAGAAAGACTCTACGGTCGCTCATGGACACAGATGCGCAGCCGATCCATTGATGAAATATATGACAATCAGGGCGTCTATAAACAATTCATGGCAGAGCTTGCCGCGACAAAATCCGTCAAGGAAAAAATCCTTAAAATCAATCATCCCATTGAACATTGGAAGTTTGTATCCATCAGCACCACGGTTCTTTTGGACGGCAATCACGACACAAGGGGATATCTGTTTATCGGCCGAGATGTGACCAAAACCCATACCATGTCCCAGAAACAAAAAAAAGTTGTCAATTTCTTATTGCCCATTGCCCTCCTGATTATAATTCCACTTGTTTTTCAATTGTGGAAAAATTATCTGCACCAGCCCGAAATCATTTCTACCCAGGCAGAGCAGATCGGATTCCAATCCCGCATCACCAGAGACTATCTCGGCTTAAGTCTGCTTTTATCCAACCCTTTGATTGAGGGGGACAGGTCCCGGTCCACGGCTTTGATGGAAGAATATTTTGCATTGCATGATCCCGGGAGATTCGCCATTACCGGCATCCTTCTCCTGGATAAAGACAACAGAATTGTGAACATATACAGCAAGGAAATCGGCTCAAGTCCTTTTGCCCTTCGGGACACGGAGTATGCAGGAGTGAAATTCAAATCCACCACAGATCAGGAGGAACGCTGTGCAACTGTTTTTCTGATTTCCCGCAACCAGGTTGGTGGCAATGAGGGGGTTGATCTCGCCTTTGATCTTGAAAAAGAAAACGAAGACATTGGGCGGCTTATTTTCCAACTCGATATGAAAATCCTTCAGGAAGAATACCATATCAACGTAAATGATCTGGCTGCCATTCGCTATTGATTGTGCTGCAGCAGATAACTTGCAAATTAGACCTGGAGCTGCTCCGACAGTTTCCCAAGGATCCATCATGACACAGAAAGGCTATTACGGAAACTGGGGTGGCGCGTTTATTCCCGAGATTCTCTACGAAACATTCAAGGAACTTAATATCGCCTTTGAGAAAGCCAAGAGCGACCCGTTGTTCTGGCAGGAATACCTGGACCTCATGTCAACTTATTCCTGCAGACCCACGCCGCTCACCCATGCTGAAAACCTCTCGGCACATTTTGGCGGCGCCCAGATATTTATCAAACGGGAAGATCTCAATCACACCGGGGCCCATAAAGCAAATAACGTCATGGGCCAGGGGCTTTTGGTCAAACGCATGGGCAAAAAGCGGGTAATCGCTGAAACCGGTGCCGGGCAGCATGGGGTTGCCTGCGCCACCATGGCTGCCAAATTCGGCTTTGAATGCACGATTTACATGGGCGAAGAAGATGTCATAAGGCAACGACCCAATGTTTTCTGGATGGAAAAACTCGGCGCCACCGTGGTGCCGGTGACCTCCGGCTCCAGAACCTTGAAAGACGCGATCAATGAAGCATTCCGAGACTGGGTGAGTTCCATGGATACCACCCATTATGTCATGGGCACGGTGTGCGGCCCCCATCCTTTTCCGGAAATGGTTGCCTGGTTTCAATCAATAATCGGCATTGAGGCCCGCGAGCAGATCCTTGATAGATTCGGCAAGCTTCCTTCCCAGGTTTTTGCCTGTGTGGGCGGTGGCTCCAATGCCATGGGAATTTTCCAGGGTTTTCTTGATGAAGATGAGGTGGAACTGGTGGGTGTTGAGGCCGGAGGCCACGGCCTTGAATCCGGCGAACATGCGGCAAGACTTGCCGGCAAAGACGGCTCAGCCGGAGTTGCTCAAGGGTACAAAACCATGTTTCTCCAAAACAGCGACGGCCAGATGAATGACACCCATTCAGTGGCGGCCGGGCTCGATTACGTCGGGGTTTCACCCATTTTAAGCGACCTATGGGAAAAAGGAAAAGTCCGGTTTGAGGCGGCAACCGACACAGAAGTAATCGAAGCGCTTCAATTGACCATCAAAAAAGAAGGAATAATCCCGGCACTGGAATCCGCCCATGCCTTTGTGCAGGCATTCAAGGAAGCGGGCCGCCTTTTCTCCGACGAGGCGATAATCATCAACATGTCCGGCCGCGGCGACAAGGATATCTTCACCATCGCCCATGCCCTGAATGACCCTTCCTGGAAACAGTTTATCATCGATAAAGGTGCGGAATATGCAGCTGAAAAATAATATACAAAATAAACTTGCCGACAAGGACATTCTGCTGATGACCCATATTGTCCTGGGCTATCCGTCCTTTGAGATCAACAGAATGGTCATCGCCCAGATGGTTGAAAACGGCGTGGATCTCATCGAGATGCAGATCCCATTCTCAGAACCCGTTGCCGACGGCTCGATGATATTGAAGGCCAACCAGGACTCCATAGATTCCGGTGTAACAATACGCCAGTGCATCGATTTTGCAGCCGAGATGACTGCAAAACACCAGATCCCGTTTCTGTTCATGACCTACTACAACATCCTTTTTCAATACGGTGTTGAAGATTTCTTCAAGAAATCAAAAGCCATCGGCATCACCGGGTTCATCGTCCCGGATCTGCCCCCGGAAGAAGGCGGTGAATATCTTGCGTTCGCAAGGAAGTACAATATCGCGCCGATCCAGATCTTTGCGCCCACCAGCACCGACCAACGGATGAAAGAACTGGCTACTCATGCCGACGGTTTTATCTATTGCGTTGCCCGCCGCGGGGTTACAGGAAAAAAGACTTCACTGGATGACAACTTTGACAGCTACCTTGCCCGCTGCAGAAAGGCAACCGACCTTCCCCTGGCCGTTGGCTTCGGGATCAGCTCAAAAGCTGATGTGGCAATGCTTACCGGCAAGGCGGATATCGCAGTTATCGGCACCGCAACAATTAAACTCGTTGACGGACAGGGACCTGAGGCAGTTGGACCGTTTATTGCCGGCCTGCGATAGATTCGACCTATCAATAAATAATTTCCTTCTTCAGGAAAAATTTCTTAGCATATATCATAACTACACTTGATCCGACATTTGCCGGAATACAGGCTGCGCGAGCTCGGCGAGATCCCAAGAACCTGATTCACTCCCCCCTCACTCGCATAACCTATTGATTTAATTAGTCAATTTTGTCGGCTGAAAGATTTTTTCCAGATGTATCACTTTTCATGGAGGAATTGTATATGGATACCTATTATGATCCGCTTGATCTTCCGAAATTTTCGGAAATCGGCAAGGATGCCCCTGAACTTGCCCGGAAATTTTTTGATTATTACGGAGCGGTTTTTGCCGAAGGTGAGCTTACCGAACGTGAAAAGGCCCTTATCGCTTTAGCTGTGGCCCATGCCATTCAATGCCCCTACTGCATTGACGCCTACACCTCAGCATGTCTTGAAAAAGGATCGAACACTGCGGAAATGACCGAAGCGATCCATGTGGTCACCGCCATCCGCGGCGGCGCTTCCCTGGTTCACGGCCTGCAGATGAGAAAGGTCGCGGATAAAATGTCCCTGTAAAGAATTATGCCCCTTGAACCTGCCTGTATAGAGAATACTGCAACTGAGCTTACATTCGGTGAGATCCTGGACCAGCAAGGTCTTAACCTGAAACGGGGAAAGACCGCAACTCTCCAGATCAACACCGGGTTTCTTTGTAATCAAGCCTGCCGCCACTGTCATCTTGAAGCCGGTCCCCTGCGCACCGAAGTCATGGATCGACAAACCATGGAAGCGGTAATCTCCCATGCCCAAAAGGTTAAGTACGAAATTATCGATATAACCGGCGGCGCTCCGGAAATGGTGCCGGATATCGATTTCCTCATGGAATCCCTGCGCCCTCTTTGTGGAAAACTGCTTTTCCGGTCAAATCTCACCGCCCTGTTTGAATGCGACAGGAACGATCTTCTTGAGCTCATGAAAAAGCTCAAGGTTTCCATTATTTCATCCTTTCCCTCAACCAATGAAGGCCAGACCGCCTCACAAAGAGGAAAAGGTGTTTTCGCTAACTGCCTGATCATGCTTAAAAAATTAAACCGCAATGGCTATGGAAAGGAAGGTTCAGGCCTGGAGCTTAATCTGGTGGCAAACCCCTCCGGGGCCTTTCTACCGGTTTCGCAATGCAGCGCCGAGAAACAGTTCAAACGCGATCTTGCCCGAAAATGGGACATCACATTTAACAACCTCTATACCTTCGCCAACATGCCACTGGGCAGGTTTAAAAGCTGGCTGCTTTCTTCCGGGAATTATGACCAGTACATGAAAAAACTACGGGACAATTTTAATCCGGAAACCATTGACGGACTTATGTGCCGCAGCCTGATTTCAGTTGGATGGGATGGAACCATCTACGACTGCGACTTCAACCAGGCAGCGGCCCTGTTCCTGGGAGGCTCCAAACAACACGTTGCCGATTTTACCGCGCCACCTCCGGAAGGAACTCCCATTGCCATTGGCGATCATTGCTTTGCCTGCACCGCCGGCGCCGGCTTCACGTGAGGCGGCTCCATCGAAGCCTAGGTCGGGCTTCCCAAAAAACTCCTACTCTTTCCGTTTATAATACAAAGGGAAAAGCCCCATTAAATCCCGGGGCTTTAGGATGAATAGCAGCTATACGTAACAAATGTTGTTTTTCCTTTTTAATATTAATGAGTTACGTTTTCTTTATTTTGACTCTTTTTTTATGTTTGTCAAGCGTTATCAGAATTATTGTTGGTACTGAT
>JAHJJF010000073.1 GCA_018823135.1 Pseudomonadota bacterium | reverse complement strand
ATTGTAATAGCCACGCAAATGACAAGGTTAATGATAAGAGTTATGAAAATCTGTTTTATTGTTTCCTTTTCCGGTTGTTCAACCACCAGGTACCATTCAAATTCTTTAATGTAGCGGATGTTTGTATGCACCACCTGGCCAACTTTTTTATAGGTGAACGAACTTTCTGACTTCAGGCCGAGCCTGTCGGTAAACAGAGAGGAATGTTCAAACTGGGAGATATTCCTGACTGTATTGTCAAAGTCTGAACCGGCAAGCTTTATTTCCCCGGACCGGTCAACAAAATAAATAGTGCGGTTGTATTTCTGCTGATAGACTTCGATCAATTTTTTGACTGCGCTGACAGTCAGGCCCACCCCCGTGGCACCAATATAATTTCCGTCATAATCAAAGACCCGATAATTGATGAAAATTGTCATTGCATCTTTGTTTGCGAGATCCGGGTCAACATTTATTTCGTAATCAGCCGTCATTTCTCTGACCCTGAAATACCATTCATCCCGCTTCTCATCCGGGGACACTTTTTTGAGTACCCCGTCAGCGTGGTAGTAATTTCTGGTTTTTTCAGAGACAAAGAAACTTGTGAAGGTGTTGTATTTTGTCTTAATTTCTTTCAGGTATTTGGTTATCTGCTGTTCCTGTATTTCGCCGCTGAGCAGCCAGTCCCGGAGAAAAGTGTCGGTTGCCATGAGGGAAGAGATGAACACCGGAGGAAGCAGGTCGCGCTGGATTTCTGAATAAATATTGTCACTGGTCAGGGGCAGTTCATTGTGTGATATTTCGGAACGCAGTGACGCCCGTGACACAAAATAACTTGCAAGACTTGTAATCAGAAAACCCGTAACCAGCAGAACGCTGATTGCCGCCACGAGTTTATTTTTTCCGCTGCTCCAAAACATTTATTAGCCTCAAGTCAGGGTTAAAACCACCGTCTCAGACGGTCAGCTTTGAGCATGTAAATACTATGAATTACAGGCACAGAGGCAGAGGGCAGAGAGTAAAATGGAACAAAGAAATACCATACGAAGAAATGATGGCACTGAATGTTTGTCAATCCAGGAGGTGCTTGTTTTTTACACTTTGTGCCTTCTGCCTCTGTGCCTCACGCTATCGACTTCAGTCGATAGCTGTTGACTTCCTCGGTTTGATGAAATCCAGATTGCCAGTTCCAATCGCCTCTTCCTGAAAAGAGACTATTGGATATTGTGCCTGTGATCAAATTAATTCGTTGTTTTTTGTGTTTTACAGGATTTGATAAAGAAAGGGCAGGGTAATGAAACTCAAGACAATGCCGATTCCAACCAGGGCTGCGGTGAGTTTAGGGGAGAGATTGGCAAGAATTGCCAAGGCCCCGGCCGAAACCATGGGCGGCATGCCGGATTCAAATATTGCCACCTGTACTGCTTCTCCGGTCAATCCCGCTGTTTTGCAGAGCAATAATGCCGTGATCGGCGCGGCAATCAATTTTATTGAGAGGCCGATGCCAAGGTGCCAGGTTGTCTCGCGATTCAGACGTAATGTCAGTTGAAAACCCACGGCTATCATGACCAATGGCACCAGGGTCGAGGCCAGGACGCTTAAAAGACTTGCCGCCATCGCGGGATACGGCAGAGCTTTAAACAGAAAGGCAAGGATCAATGCAATAAACGGCGGGAACGAAATATTTTTTTTAATTACACTGGCTATTGTCGGTTTATTCTCTCCTGATCCGTAAAGGGCCAGAATAAAGGAGCCATAGGTGGTCAATGCCAGGAAAGAACCAAGCTGGTCATAGAGGACGGCATAGGGAATTGCCTGATCGCCGAAAAAGGCCTTGACCATCGGGATTCCAAGAAACGACGTGTTCCCTAGCGGAATCAACAGGAGAAGACAACCCGTAGTCGACCGGTCCCATTTTAAGATTTTAGCCAGGAGCAGTATCGCAAAGCAGGAGAGCAGCAGCATCACCCAGGGCATCAAGGCGGGCACCAGTAAATTTTTTGAGAAGACCAGTTCAGGAATTTTAAGCAGGACAAGCGCCGGCAGCGAGATGTAAATGACAAACAGATTCAGTACCTTTCCCGTCTCTTTGGGGAAAGCAGGAATTCGTCTTATTGCCATGCCAATGACCAGGCAGGTTATTGTAACGACAAAATTTTCCATAATAATATGTTCGGTGAAATGATCAGGCAGAATGTCGCATCGGCGTTGCTGCGCTTCTCACCCCTCAGCCAGTGTTCGATTTTGCGAAGCCATTGAATGATTTTTTTCATGACGCCCTGGATTCTGGAATAGGTTGAACCCGAGTTTCTTAGGAGCAGGACAATATAAAGAATGAGTACTATTGCGCGGATTAAAATCTTTTTTCAAGAAAAAACGGTTGAAAGACGTTAACCGGCTGTTTTTTGTCAGGTCTGGCTTCCAGGTTTTTTTGCTTCCATATCCCGTTTTCAAGACAGGAAGTCATTGACCGCCACACCCCGGACAACCGGAGGCATGTCTGAGAAAAATAGCATGAACTTTGTTTCGTCTCGCTGTTCCGGTTAACACTATGTTATTATCCTTTTTATGAGGAAATTACTCTATCCATTTCTGGTAGTAATTGTTGTCGGCATCGGGTTGCTGCATTTTTTCACCCCCGGGCATCATATGTTTTTTCATGATACATACCGGCGGCTGAGTTATTTTCCCATTGTCATCGGTGCAATCTGGTTCGGGGTGCGCGGCGGATTGAGCCTTGCGGTGCTGTCGTCCATCGCCTTTATCCCGCATCTGCTGCTCTATATGGGCGGCGAATCCCTTACATACCTGAGCGAGCTTACGGAAATAGTCCTCTATCTTGCAGCCGGCCTGGTCACCGGAATGATTGCCGGACGGGCTGCGGCGCTGCGTGAAAAATACCGACTGCTCTCGGAGAAACTGGAGGGTTCCTATGCCAGACTTCATGAAGAAACCCAGTTATTGCTTGAGGTTGAGGAGCAGTTGGGTGCCAGCCAGAAGCTCTCGGCACTGGGGGAAATGGCGGCTTCCCTTGCCCATGAAATAAAGAATCCCTTGAGTTCCATAAAAGGCACGGCAGAGATTTTTATCGATGAATTCCCCGAAGGCCACCCGAAACGGGAATTTGCCGAAATTCTTCTGAAGGAGGTGTCAAGGCTCAATACCACAGTGGAAGGCGTGCTGCAGTATTCAAGGCAGCACAAAAGAGCAGAGGAAGAAACCGAAGCACTCAGCGGAGTGATGAATCAGGTGACCAAGCTTCTTGCCGGGCAGGTTAGAAAGAAATCGGTTTCCATTACAGTCCGAGGCCTTGAGCAATGTATGGATTTCCCGGTGGCAGGGGCTAAGATGTCCCAGGTTTTTTTGAATATCATCCTCAATGCCATTGATGCGGTACCGCGGGGCGGCAGGGTGGGTATTGAAATCAGCAAAGAGGAGAAGGGCGTTTCGGTGACGGTGTCCGACAATGGACCAGGTGTGCCCGAGCATCTGCGAGAGAAGATTTTCGAGCCATTTGTTTCTGAAAAGGAAGACGGTACCGGACTGGGTCTTTCAATCAGCCGGAAGATTGTCGAAGGCTATGGCGGAACAATAGCGTTATCGGCCCAAGACGGCGGCGCAAGTTTCAGGGTGTTTCTCCCTGGTTGACCTTTCAAAGTATGTTTTGGATGCTTAAGGTATTTTCAGGCCGGAAAGGTTCATCAAAATATGCTTGAATGACGATAAGTTTTATAGCGAAATCGGCAGAAGAAGAGGAAGTATCAGGGACAAATTGCCGGCGGTTCCGCTTTTGGAATTTCTGGCGGCAATGATGTATTGAAAACATCAAACTATTACTGTGAGACTTGATGATGACTTCTGGTACAAATGATCACGATAAATCAGCGCTTGCGGCTGCGTCAGAAGATATTGAAGCGGCTGAAGTCAACAAAGATGTCGCCGGATTTGAAGAAGAAATTGCCGCACTGGCTCAAAATTTTTACAGCAAGGTAAAGTACAGCGATGATGAAGTGGAGGCGGTTATGGATCTTTCCACTGAAAAGCAGGTTGAATTTAAAACCCTGGCCCTGGCGGTGGAAGAAATTCTCGTCAGGTATTTCGGTATTACACTTCTTAAAAAAGAAAGGGTCAGTATCGGCATCGGCACAACCGTCTCATTTCCTATTCCCTCTGAAAATGAATTGCCACCCCGGATTGTTTCAGTGCTGTTTCGGCCGGAGAAGCGATTGCTGTCCGTTAAAGGAAAGGCCCCTGAAGATGGCTGCGACGGTTTCACTGATCTCGCTTTTGACTGGGAGAAACGATCAGGCACAATCAGCCCCGACGGCAGTATTGACTGGAAAAAAATAAACAGCATTCCCAATATCCATAAAGGAGAACTCCTGGTAAAGATTTTTGACAAGACCGATGGCATGCCCGGGGTGACCTGTCAGGGAAAAATGCTGAAACAAAAAACCGGCAAGAGAAATTCGATCCATTGGTCAAAGAAAAATATCTTTCGGGATGAAGAACAGGAAGCCAGGGATTCAGTCGAACTCTATTCAAATTGCAATGGCGCGATAAATTACTCGTTGCGGGTGCCCAACGACCCGCGAACCCTTGACCGTATTGAAGTCTCGGAGACCCTGGTTGTGCGCGGCGACATCAATTATGAGGTGGGCAATCTCAATAGTGTTGCGAGTCTTGACATTCAAGGAAATGTCCGAGGCAATTTTTCATTGCAGTCAGACGGGTTCATTCATGTCAGCGGCGAGGTTGAAGGAAAAGCAATTGAGGCGGCCGATGTCATGGCAGAGCTGGTAACCAACGGCTGCAAAGTCACCGCATCCGGCGATTTCACCGTTTCAAGCATCAACAATGCCATTGCCACGGCAAGCACCATTCATGTCAAGAAAAACGCCAGCCTCACGGTTTTTACCGCCAGAGACATCTTTGTACTTGAAGAAAACGCTAATTGTCTGGGGATTAAAATTCATACGAAAACCGCAAAATTCAGCAAAAATAAATTTGCCGGAATGAACGAAATATCACTGGGAGAGGAATTGTTCTGTCGAGCCCGTGAGCTCACGGAATCCGTTGCTTTCCGTGAAAAAAAAGTAGACATTGTCAGCGCTGATCTGAAAAATTCAGCCACGGTTATTCTGACCCTGGCGGTCAAACTCGAAGTCGCGGTCAAGGCTGAACCGGCAGGGTCGCGAAACCGGAAAATGATCGATGCCCTGAAAGGCGCACTGGTCAAATCATTTCAGGTTGCGGCAGATATACCGGAGAATCTCGTAACATTCTGTTATGAGCTCCAGAATTCATTGGGTGAGGATAAATATAATGAATCCATCCTGAGGCGTATAGATATCCTGATTACCCATATAAACGATTATAATTCAATCCAGGGCAACCTCAAACTGGCCCGGAACGATCTATCAATAAAGGTGGAGGAATTGCAGGAGATTCGCAGGCAAATTAAAGAAGAACTCCTGATAGAATTTCACCATTTAGAACTTGGCGGGGGCAAAAGTGAGATAATGGTTCTATGCGGGGCAAGCAGATTTATGATTACTCCTGAGAATTTTTCCAAGGAGATGGTTGTCAAATACGTTCTTGCCGAAGATGAGGATGATTTCAGCGCCGGTATTTTAAAATTAATCAAGCCGGGGAATTAGCTCGTTTTTCTCGTGGTCCCGGCCTCATTCATGGTCAATGGCTTTATATTATTCAGGGCACAGATAAACTTGTCTGAGTTTTGTTAAATCAGCAAAAATACAGCAACCAAGAAACATGGTTCAATGTCCGCCAGAGGCAAACCGTTACAGCCGCATCTCCTTTGGAGTCTCGCAGGCTCACTTATCTGTCTCAGGTTGTTTGGCCTATGCATCGAGCCGAACAAACTGTTTTTCGGATCTGCAACCGTCTCGGTTTGTGAGTAGAACGGGCTGGGAATCGGACTGATTAATTCATTTTACCGCAATGGGCTGCACATTTTGTGGACTGCTTTGCCATCCTCAAAATTTCCTCATCCCGGCTCTGCTGAACTTCCGGGAATTATATGTCCGGTCGCCTCGGAGTCAATTTTGCCCTGTTCCTGAAATTTTCACGAAATCTCGTAACAAAAGTAGTTCTCCGACAGGCTGATAGAGCCTGTGGTAGGCAGGCATTCCATTTTTTTCTTCACATTCTTAACGATAAAAGTTATCATTGCGGAAAATATCTGTTAAACCTGTAAAAATATCATGGGGGGCACATGGGAATCTTTGAAAAACTTGGTTTGGAGAAAAATATATCAATTGATTGGGAAATAACCCCGGAGCTTACGTTTACCATCTTTGAAAGCTGGGGTAGCAGGGTGCGGGTACGGAGTTTGGCAGAAAGGTATTATTATTTCTATATTGATACCTGGCAGGATCCTGCAAAGGTCTGCCTTATGGAGCGCGGCATAAAATATGCCCGGGTGCTTGCGGAAATTGATGTACCCCAGGGCTTGATTGACAATTGTGTTGCCGGGCACGGGAAAACGCAAGGCCTGGATAAAAGTTACGCAGTTGACGATGCGCTGAAAAAATGGCTGATCAGCAATGTAATTGATACCGATGATGCGACAAAAGTTAAACCGGTTGTCAGTGGTCTGGAAGTTGAAGACATGGCAAGCGGCCTGCCCGGGCCGGGTTCGCCAATCCCTGAAATCGAGAAAGTATTTCTGCAATCTACCCACAGCGAGATTGACGACCAGGCAATGTCGGGAATCGTTTTAAGGCATAATTTCTTTGACAGTAAATATAATCCCCAGGGATTTTTTGAAAATTTCCTGGTGGATAACGGTGACAATCGCACGGTCACTGATCATCGTACCGGCATCATGTGGCAGCGACGCGGCGCGGACATCGCCACAATCCGTTCCATGCAAAAGACCCTTGGAGAGTGTAACCGGAAAAGTTTTGCGGGTTTCAATGACTGGCGCTTGCCCACCGTTGAAGAGGCATTGTCTCTGCTGAATCCGGACCTGAATGAAAAAGATCTGCACATACATGCCTGTTTTTCAACGGCACAACCCTTCATCTTTCTGGATGCCCAGCGTTTGCCGGGGGGCTATTGGTTTGCTGATTTCAAGCAGGGGACCGTTTACTGGGCTTCCGGATTCAATCCGGGTGGGTTTGGAAGATTCTGCCGGAATATCTGATGAACGCCTTGGAAAATTGCTTTTTTGCCCGAATCATTGTCGTGGCAGCTTTTGCGATACTCGGCTGCGTAAAAATGGCTTTGTTCCCCTCAATTACCTGAGATAATTTGATAAAAGCCGTACTCTGATTGTTACTCAACAATTTTGATGAGTGCCCTTCTTACAACTCAACAAGGTTGTTCTGGATAGCGAAGCGCGAAAGCTCGGCATTGTTCCTGAGCTTGAGTTTTTTAAGTAACCTGAACCGGTAGGTATCAACGGTCTTGATGCTGATGTTGTACACATCGGCGATTTCCCGGTTGGTCTGCCCCATGGCAAGTCGCCGTAACACCTGTATTTCCCTGTTGGAAAGTTCATCAAGCAGATTCCCGCGGTTGGAGCCTGCGCCCATGCGGACAGCAAGGGTTTCCGCTGCCTCGGCAGTGAGAAAGGTGCCGCCGGAATAAACCTTTCTGATCGCATTGACCAGCTGTTCCGGGGCCGAGCGTTTGGTGAGATACCCTTTGGCGCCGGAGCGAATTGCCCGGACAATGTACTGCTCTTCCTCATGCATGGTCAGGATAAGGATTGGCAGTTTGGGATAATAAATCAGCAACTGGTCAATGACTTCAAGTCCGTCCTGTCCAGGCATGGAGATATCTATGACTGCGACATCGGGTTTTGTCTCATGGGTTTTCTGGATTGCCTCACTGCCGTCTGAGGCCTCGGCAATGACTTTAATGTCTTCCGTCTCATCAAGCAGTCGGCGTAATCCGGCCCTGACTATGCTGTGATCATCTGCAAGAAGGATTTTGATCAATTTCTGCCCCGGGGTGATTCGTGAAATTGTGAAAGCGATCTTTTATAGAAATATCATAAAGTTATATCGATCAATCAGGAAGTTGTCAAGAAATTCAAGGGACTGGGGGATGGGGTGACAGGAGCAGCGAGTGCATTCCCTCTCGCTTGAAGTCAGGGAATCTCTGCTGCGGGGAGTTTCAATGCGTTGTACTTGTGTTCCAGGTCAATACAGTATAAAAATTTCAGCCTGGTTATAGGGAACTGGACAAATAAGCATTAATGTGGAAATACATTAGGAACTATTAATGAATTATTCGGCAAATGTTGTTGAAACCGAGAGCAATGTGAGAGGATATGGCTGAAAAAATTGATAAAATTGTTGAAAGAATGCTCCAGGAAGGATTGGGTAAGCCTGCCATATGGAGAAAACTGAAAGACAGGGAGGACCATCAGAAGGCATTATTTTATCTGAATACCTCCTCGTACCCCGCAGACCGAAAAAAAGTTCAATTCCATAATCTGGTCATCGCCGCAGTTCTGACCTTCATTACCTTTAAGAAACTGATTGTCGCTTTTTCTTTCGGAGTCCTTGATCTTTTTCTGTTTCTCTCTCTTATCGTTCCCATAGTGAATGTCTATGTCCTGCGGGAAGTCCTCCGATTCAGAAAAATCGGTTACCAGTTCCTGTTTGTCCTTTCCATTCTGGCGCTGGTACAGCCGGAAAATCATCATTGGCAGGAGGCCTCTCTTCTGTTCATACTCATCAGTATTTCAGGATATATGTATCTTACGCTTTTTCCCAAAAAGGCTGAAATCAAAGATGAAGAAGTCCGACAGAAAAACGATTCAAAATGAATGAGACCCCCAGGCGAGCCCTGCACAGACTGAATACTTGCGGGTTCTTTCATGTTGTGTGGAGATTCAGTTACGGCCTTCAATCCAAGTTCGCCTCCCGCTAATCCGTATTGAAATGCAGGTGAATACCAATGACGAAAAACAATGACGTTCATGCTGTCCCGGCAGAAGTGGTGATGGATTTTCTTAAAAAAACCATGCCGTTCAATGAGCTTGAACCTGATGAGTTAAACAGCCTCGCAAAGCAGTGCCAGATAGATTTTTATCCCAAAGGCACCAGGATTTTCCAGCAGGATGTAACCGAAGTCATGCATTTTTTCCTGATTCAGAAAGGCGGGGTCAGGATTTATCTTCAGGATGAAGGTGGCGGGATCACCTTGAAGGATTTCCGTGGTGAAGGAGAATATTTCGGAGCCTTGCCGATTATTCAGGAAACAAAAGCGAATCTTAACGTTGAAACCATTGAGGACACCTTCTGTTTTCTTTTTTCCAAAGAAGCTTTTCTCCACCTCGTACGGTCTTCGCCCAGAGTTGCTCAGTATTATCTGAAGAGTTTTTCAGAAAAACTGGTTAAGACCGCTTACCACGAACTCCGACAACGTAAGGTTGGGCCGCGGCTTGAGAGCGGGTTGTACCTTTTTAATGCCAGGGTGGGGGATATCGTCAAGGGCGTGCCCAGGGCAATCGTTTCAAGTGATTCAGTGCAGTTTGCCGCCGCCGAAATGGCCAGACATCGAATTGGTTCGTTGCTGGTAAATGATGCCAGCGGCAAACTCGCAGGTATAGTCACGGACAAGGATCTGCGCACCAAGGTAGTTGCCGTTGGACTCAAATACGAAACGCCGGTCAGCGAAATCATGACCGAGGTTGTACATAAGATTCAGTCCCATTCGGTGTGTTTCGACGCCCTGCTCAAAATGATGAGCAACCGTATCCATCATCTGGTCGTTGAAAGCAATGAAGAAATCATCGGGGTTATTACCACCCATGATATCATGGTGCTCCAGGGGACGTCGCCGATCTATATATTCAGAGAAATTGCCGCCCAGAGAGAGGCGGAAGGTCTCTATGAAATTGCCGGCCGCACCTCGCAGGTTGTCCGATCGTTGATCGAGGACGGCGCCAAGGCGAACAACATTACCAGAATGATCACCGTACTCAACGATCATATCCTTGAAAAACTTCTGAGCCGACTGGTGGTCGAGCTGGGCAATCCGCCGGTCTCTTTCTGCTGGCTGCTCATGGGAAGTGAGGGCCGCCGTGAGCAGACCTTCATGACCGATCAGGACAACGCGATCATTTACAGCAATCCTGTAAATGAAAAACAGGCTAAAGCTGCTGAGGAGTATTTCAAGGTGTTCGGCGAGAAGGCCATCGAACATCTGGTCAAATGCGGCTATCCCCGCTGCCCTGGAGATATCATGGCCTCCAATCCCAGATGGCGGCAATCCTATGCCACCTGGGAGGGGTATTTCGATCGCTGGATAATGACTCCGAATCCCGAGGAGGTCTTGAACGCCACGATATTTTTTGATTTCCGCGGCGGCTTCGGGGATCTTGAACTTGCGAATGCTCTAAGAAAACACCTGGCTGCCGAAGCCGCAAAACGGGATATTTTCCTGCTGCATCTTGCAAGAGATTGCCAGCGTACCCGTCCGCCGCTGTCCTTTTTCAAGAATCTGATTGTGGAAAAAGACGGTGAACACAAGGACCAGCTTGATTTTAAGACCAGGGGGCTGGTGCCTTTTGTGGATTTTGCCCGGCTTATGTCACTGAAACACGGGGTTCAGGAAACAAACACTCTGGTTCGCCTGCAACTCCTGCAGGAGCGTGAGGCAATGCCGCGGGAATTGTATCTGGAGATGATCGAAGCCTATGAATTTCTCATGCAATTACGCCTTGTTCACCAACTGCAGAAGCTTGAAGACGGAAAAACTCCTGATAACTACATTAACCCGAAATATCTTTCCGACCTTGAAAAAAGGACTCTGAAAGAAGCCTTTGCAGTTATTCAACGCATGCAGAATTTTATCCAGTATGAATTCAAGCTGGTGAATGCATGATCATGATAGGTCTGAAGCCGGGGGATATTGCATGTTTTTAAAAATGCTGGGCGCTAAAGAACCAAAAGAAGTGCATCCCCTCATTCGAGAGAACAACGTCTTTTTTAATACCCTTGATCAGAATATGCCTTTGAGTGATTACGAGTTTGTGGTTTTTGACACCGAACTCACCGGCATGAACCGGAAGAAAGACGAGATTATCTCCATCGGCGCGGTGCGTATCAGGGGGTTGAAGATTATTGCCGGGGAAACCTTTCATACCTTTGTCAGGCCTGACTCCCTGGAACCCCGCGACAGCACACTCATTCACCGGATTACCCCGGAGCAGCTCGAGGACGCCCCGGCAATTGCCGCGATTCTGGATAAATTCATCGAATTCTGCGGCAATGCCCTGCTCGTAGGGCATTACGTGGATCTTGACGTTGCCTTTGTCAACCGGGCGGCAAAGAGGATTCTCGGCGGGGTGATGCGCAACCCCTGCCTGGATACCATGCGTCTTTCCCAGGCCTATACCGCCATGTGCTGGGAGCAGTACCATGATCGTTTCAACCTGCAGGTCAGCTATAATCTCGCTGATCTGGTCAAAACCTACGGTCTTCCTGAGTTTTCAAAGCATGATGCCCTGGAAGACGCCTTGCAGACCGCCTATCTTTTTCTCTATCTGGTCAAGAATATTCACAAGCACGGCTATCATACCCTGAAAGAATTGTTCAGCGCCGGACGTGCCGGATTGTCGTTCTTTT
>JAHJJF010000072.1 GCA_018823135.1 Pseudomonadota bacterium | reverse complement strand
CATTCATCAACCTCCCCTCATCAAACCGTGCTTGCGGTTTTCCCGCACACGGCTTTCCGATGTTCTTCACCGCAGGGCATGCGCCTTCGTCCAAGCCGCTGATGTCGGCACTTTGTACAGGCCGTACTTTTCATACAATGCTCTGTTTGGAAACCTGACGTAGCCTGTTTTCCTGTCTCTGACCTTGTGCCGCTTGCGCAGGTGGGTAATCAGCCGCTGTTCCAAGTGATTTCGTATCCGGCCCAGCGACTGGCTGCAGTTACGGTAGTGAAAGTAGCCAGCCCAACCTCTGAGCATGGAGTTAACTTCCTTCACCACCCATTCAAGGGGCATGATCGTCCGCTCTCGTTTCGTGAGCTCGGTAATTCGGTCTTTGACTCTCTGCTCGGCTTTCTTCGAAGGTTGGACATGGGGATAATGCTTCCTTGTTTTCCTGCCTTTTCCCATCCAGATTGTGAACCCAAGGAAGTCGAACTTCCCGGCAAAGGCATCGACGACCTTCGTCTTTGCCCCATTCAGGCTCAGTTGTAACCGTTCCAGGATCTGCTGCAACACGGCCATGGCCTGCTCGGACTTACCTCTCCGACAGAGGATGACAATGTCGTCAGCGTACCTGACGATGCGGGCACCAAGTCGTTGTTGTAGTCCGTGCCGCTCCCAGCTCCTGTCTAGAATGTGCAGGTAGAGATTGGCCAGCAACGGTGACACCGTCGATGCCGGCACACCCCTTTTTGGCGCGAACAAGGCCATAGGCATGACTGAGGATCTCTGCCCGATAGACCTTGTCATACAAGGCGTGAAAGCGGCAGGCTGGTTCCTGCTTGGCCTTGCGGTAGAGCTTCCTCTGTAGCGTCCTGATATTCTCCGGGGTTTTTAGCATTTCTGCAATCCCTCTATCCTCCGCTCTTCGGTTGCATGAACAAAGCAGGGCTCCTTCCCTCGGGCCGGGTTATGTTGTCCCACGCCTTCAAACGGTACTATGAGCCCCTCCGACTCCCGATACGGCCCAGCGTGATTTCGTCTCCTTATACACGCCGGTTGATGTTCCTCAAGCTTAACCACATCGGGTCTCCAGCACTGGGTTGTTATTCCTCCGCAACATGCCATCCCTGCTACCCCGAAAGACCACATGGGCCGATTCCGTTTTCCAGGCCCAGGTGCTTCGGCCTTCCCCATGTGTCCACTGGGTCGGCATCTTCAGTTGAGTTTAACGAGGCTACATATAGGTTCACTTTCGTTACGGCCTGCTGCTTTGCCAATTGGGAACTTACGACCCTTGATTACTCAAACGCCGCTCCCTTGAACTACCGGGGTGAACGGATAATTCCCCGGACGGGACTTTAACCCGTTGAATTAACAACTGTTACTGCGTACGGACATAATACCAATTTTCAGACGTTCAATTGATGCCAACTATACGTAACAACGCTTCTTTCATCATAACTAAAGATTATTCTGGAAACCTTGCCTGATACCGTTCACCCCCGATTCACCACGTCCCCCAAAACATCCTGCCAGAGATAATGAGCATACACCTTTTAAAGGCCCACCGAAACGACTTTATCCCGTGAAAACGCAATGGAGTTGTTATTGCCACCGCATGACAAAAGAATGCCCGAAAAGCCCACAGAAATTTCCAAAGAAATACATTTATCTTAAAGAAAATTAAAAGAAATTTGACATGCTGCGCAGATTGCGATACAGTTTATTTAGATTGAACTAAACGTTCTACACAAAACAGGAGCCCACCATGAGCCAGGATCTTACTACAGCAAAAGAAAATTTTATCCAGGGAATAAGCCGAATCACAACTTTCTGGGGATTTCCCAAGGCCATGGGAGCAATGTTCGGCACAATTTACTTATCGCCGGCCCCGTTGAGCCTTGATGAAATCGTGGAACAGGTAGGGGTTACAAAAGGTGCGGTGAGCACGAATATCCGCAATCTGGAACGGCTTGGTGTAGTGCATAAAATCATTAAGATGGGCGACCGCAAGGATTATTACAGCGCTGAAACGGATTTCTGGAAGATCATCAAAGGCATTCTGCGAGAAAGAGAAAAAAACGAATTTGACCGGGCGATTAAATCCGTCGGAGAAAGCCTCGATATTGTCCGCAACAGTATTCCTGACCCTGGCGAAAAGGAACTAACCCTGTTCTATGAAGATCGCCTCAAAACCCTCAATCAATTTTTTGAAAGCCTTGACAAGCTTGTTGCCACGATCATCGCCGTTGACGACATGCGGTCAGGCGTGCTTGGCAAGTTTGGAAAATGATCGGCAGTGAACAATTACAGAAAGAGGTGATAGTATGAAAAAACAAGAATTGCATGCCGTGACCGGGGCCTATGGCTTCACAGGAAAATATATTGCGGAAATTCTTCTCAAAAAAAAACACAGCGTCATCACTCTTACCAATTCCGTTTCCAGGCAAAATCACTTTGGTGATCGGATCAAGGCATATCAATACAATTTCGATCAACCGGAAAAACTTGTCGAATCACTCCAGGGAATTGAAGTTCTCTACAACACGTACTGGGTCAGGTTTAACCATAAGCTTTTCACCCACCAAAACGCCGTTAAAAACACCCTGACCCTTTTTGAAGCAGCCAGGCAGGCAGGCGTAAAAAAAATTGTTCATGTCAGTATCACCAACCCTTCCCTGGACTCCGAGCTGGAATATTTTCAAGGCAAGGCAGTACTTGAAGAGGAGCTGAAAAAAAGCGGGGTGGCCTATTCCATTCTGCGCCCGGCGGTTCTATTTGGTCGGGAGGATATTCTCATAAATAATATTGCCTGGTTGCTCAGAAAACTGCCTGTTTTCCCTGTTTTTGGCTACGGCAGTTACCGGGTCCAACCGATCTATGTGAGGGATTTTGCGGAACTGGCCGTACTCGAAGGGCAACGGAAGGAGAATGCCACAATAAACGCCATCGGTCCCGAAACATATACCTATAAAGGACTGATTGAAAAAATCGGCGATATTATCGGCACAAGTAAACCCATTGTTTCCGTGTCTCCCCTTCTGGGGTATGTGACGGGATATTGCATAAGCAAGTTTGTCAAAGACGTTGTTGTCACCAAAGAAGAAATTAAAGGATTGATGTCCGACCTTCTGGCTGTTGATACCCAACCCACAGGAAAGACGAAGCTCTCTCAATGGGTCCAGATAAACAGCGACATTGTCGGGATGAAATATGCCAGTGAGCTTTCCCGCAGAGTTAACCGGGAATCAGCGTACGCCGTTTGAAGTCACTACGAAGCAGAGACTTGCACTCCTTGTCTTAAATAATAATCCTGAAATAAAAAGCCCTGGTGAGAACTAGGGCTTTTTTATTAGGGACTTACACAGAGAACCCAAAAACGGGCAGGCTTGACAATTAGCTGTTTGGCAGCCACTGTAATACAAAAACAATTCGCAATCACAAGGCCCAAAAATGCAGACTATTTTTTCTCTTATACTCCTCATCGCCTTCATCGCTGAATCGATATTTTTTATTCTTCTGGTAGTTCAAGACAAAGAGATCGATGACAGCTATTTCAGGAAATATAAGGATAAAAATCTGTTTCTGTTTACCCTTGCCAAGGCAATTATCGTCGGGCTGGTCATCTATGTAATCCTTTTCCCGGGTGGGCTTGTTTTGGGATCGGGAAGAATCGGCGGCTATATTATCGGCGTGCTCTATTGTTTCATCGCCTTGCGGTTTTCAAGGAATTACCGAACGTCTTACCGCAAAAATCTTTAATCTTGAATCCATTGCTTTGCAGATTTCCCGGGAATTGTGCAAGCAACTGCATTGAAAGGAGGAAACTGATGAAAAACAAACTGGTGCTCTTTGTGTTAACTATTCTTTTACCCTGCGCATCTATTGCCGCAGCTGATACAACCATCTTGGCCGGCGGCTGCTTCTGGTGCATGGAGTCGGATTTTGAAACACTTCCAGGGGTAACCAATGTGGTCTCCGGGTTTACCGGCGGCACGTTGAAAAATCCAACCTACAACGGCAATCATCAAGGCCATTATGAAGCCGTTGAAATAACCTATGACCCGCAAAAGGTCAGCTATAAAGAATTGCTGGACCATTTTTGGGTAAACATTGACCCCTTTGATGCGCGGGGACAGTTTTGTGATAAGGGGTCGAGCTATCTGAGCGCCATTTTCGTGGCCAATGAAGCCGAACGACAACTTGCGGAACAATCCAAAAAGGCAGTTATCGAGCAATTTCCCGGCAAAAAAGTTGTAACGCCGGTTCTTGACGCATCAACTTTTTATCCCATTCAAGGCAATGAAAGCTTTCATCAGGATTATTATAAAAACAACCCGATCCGCTATAAAGGCTATCGCTGGAATTGCGGACGCGATAAACGCTTAAAAGACATCTGGGGGGACAGAGCAACACATTGAAATGTTTGAGCAGAAACCCCGGAAATGTGTCATAAGAGCAATGATAATGGAGAAATACATAAATACCCACTACAAACAATTAAAGGTCTAACACTATGGAAAACACAGCCAAATTAGCCGTCCTCATCGACGCCGATAATGCCCAACCGAGCATTGTGGATAGTTTGCTGGCCGAGATCGCAAATTACGGGATTGCCAGCGTCAAACGAATCTATGGCGACTGGACAACGCCTGGCCTGAAAGGCTGGAAAGAGGTCCTTTTGCAGCATTCCATTCAGCCCGTGCAGCAATTTGCCTACACAAAAGGAAAAAATGCCACGGACAGCGCAATGATAATTGACGCGATGGACCTGTTGTACACCAGTCACTTTAACGGATTCTGCATTGTATCCAGTGACAGCGATTTCACCAAGCTGGCGTCAAGAATCAGAGAGTCAGGACTATTGGTATATGGTTTTGGCGAGCAGAAAACGCCGTCCCCTTTTGTTTCAGCCTGTGACAAATTTATTTACACAGAGGTTCTGCGAGCAAAGACTGATGAAACTAAAGCGATTGTCAAAAAATCCAGCATCGACCTGAAAGGCGATACTAAGCTGGTTAACCTCCTGCGTAATGCGGTGGAAGCATCCTCCGATGAAAGCGGCTGGGCCCATCTTGCAACTGTCGGCAGTACTATTGCGAAACAGGCGCCTGAGTTTGACCCACGCAATTACGGCTATGGCAAACTGGGTGAGCTGGTTTCAGCAACAAAGCTGTTTGACACGGAAGAAAGGCAGATAGGTTCCAGCAACTCAAAGGCCCTTTATGTCCGTGATAAACGAAACAAATAGTTTGAAAACCAGGCAGCAAGCCATCGGGCGACTCCTGCCGTTCAGATCTGGACATTACCTATGACCAATAACGACATTTTACGCAGCATCCGCTATACATTCAATTTTGACGATTCGAAAATGATTGCGATCTTCGGCCAGGCTGATCATCCGGTATCCAGGCAGCAGATCAGCGACTGGTTAAAAAAAGATGATGATCCGGCATATCAGGAATGCAGCGATAATCTGCTGGCAATTTTCCTCAATGGTTTGATTATCGAAAAACGCGGCAAAAAGGAAATGCCACACCCTGAGCCGGAAAAGCGTTTATCCAACAACATCATTAAACGCGCCAAACCCGTAAAGCCGCAACCCGAGCCCGAGACGCGCTTGACCAACAATATCGTTTTCATGAAATTAAAAATCGCCTTAAACCTCAAAGCCGATGATGTGTTGGCTATTATGGACCAGGCGGAATTCGGCATGAGCAAACACGAATTAAGTGCGTTTTTTCGAAAACCGGGGCACAAACATTACCGTGAATGCAAGGATCAGATTCTACGTAATTTTCTCAAAGGTCTGCAGCGTAAATATCGCCCCGCCCCTGATTGAAAGCGGGATTCTGGACCGGGACGACAATATTTTCAAAAGCGCTGGATTGAAAGCTCTTCAACCCGGCCGGCAAATCCACCCACCAGGTCAATACCTTCCCCCTCATGAGCAAAGAATGTACTGACCCTCAAAAATATCTCGGCTTTAAATCACCGAATAAGGTATTCTTTGCTATTAATTCCAACGTTGCAGTTGCACCTTCCGTCCACGAATGGAACTGTCCGATTAGCCAGCCATTTTTAAAAAAACCAATCAAAACAAAAGGATAATACCAATGAAAATATGTTTTCCCGTTGAATCAGATCAGGGATTAGACAGTGAGGTGTTCAGTCATTTTGGTTCAGCGCCGATCTTTGTTGTCTTTGATACCGAAACAAAATCAATCAAGACAATTAACAATCAGGACCTGGGCCATGCCCATGGCAAGTGCAACCCCCTGAAAGCCTTAGACGGCAAAATGGTTGACGCGGTCATCGTCGGCGGCATTGGAGCCGGCGCCATCAACAAGCTCAACGGCATGGGAATAAAGGTCTACAGGGCTTCAAAGGGCACGGTTCAGGACAATATCAGATTATTTGAAAACAAGGCAATCGCTGAAATTCCTGTGGAGCATGCCTGTGGTGGTCATGCCGGCGGATGTGTCCACTGATGCAGCGATGCTGCGATAAAAATCCATGAAAGAAAATAAACCAAAAATTATCATCGGCTGTGAAGAGTGGTGTGCCTTTCCGGATCTTGGCATCCCGGCGATCAAGGCGCGGGTGGATTCCGGCGCCAAAACATCGTCAATCCATGCGTTTAATATCCAGAAATTCAGAAAAAACGGCGAGTCCTGGGTGAGCTTTGAAGCCCATCCCCTCCAGAATAATCGCCGAGCGGTTATTCGTTGTGAAAAACCGATCATTGATAAGCGGATCGTAAAGAGCTCCAGCGGCATATCTGAAACCCGCTATGTAATTGCCACGACACTGAAGATCGGCCTTGAAGCCTGGGACGTGGAACTGACCCTGGCCAACCGGGATTCCATGGGTTACCGGATGCTCCTGGGTCGTGAAGCAATGAGTGGCCGCATGATTGTCGACCCATCGCTCAATTTCTGCCTGGGCAAAGTTTCAGTCAGCGCCCTCAACGAGCATTATGAGAAAAGGGCGCAGATAAAGAGTGGCCTGCGGATTGGTCTCCTGGCAAGCAACCCGGACCTTTACAGCAACCAGCGGATTCTTGAGGCCGGTGAAGAACGCGGCCATGAAATGGAGTTTCTCGACATCAAACAATGTTACATGAAACTGGATGCCGTGGAGCCGGAAGCGCATTATCGCGGCGGCATAATTCTTGACACGCTGGATGCTGCCATAACCCGAATCCGGCCCAGCATCACCTTTTATGGCTGTGCCCTGGCCCGACAATTCGAGAGCATGGGCGTGCTTACGGTAAATTCATCCTCTTCAATAACCCAATCCCGAGACAAATTATACGCCCTGCAATTAATGCTTAAAAGCGGCATCAATATCCCGACCACCGGCTTTGCCAATTCCCCAATTGATACCAATGATCTGATTGAAATGGTTGGCGGCGCGCCGCTGATCGTTAAATTACTGGAAGGAACTCAGGGTAGAGGCGTCGTCCTTGCCGAGACAAAAAAAGCCGCGGAGAGTGTTATCAATGCCTTCAAGGCGCTTCGGGCCAATTTACTGGTCCAGGAGTTTATTAAAGAGGCCGGCGGCAAGGATCTTCGATGCTTTGTGGTTGATGGAAAGGTGGTTGCAGCAATCCAACGGGAGGCAGCTCCCGGTGAATTCAGGGCAAATCTGCATCAGGGCGGATCAGCGTCCGTCGTCAAGATTACCCCTCGGGAAAGAATGCTTGCGGTAAAGGCGTCCAAGATCCTGGGTTTGACCTTTGCCGGCGTGGATATTATCCGGTCAAAAAGAGGGCCGCTGTTATTAGAGGTAAATTCTTCGCCGGGCCTGGAGGGTATTGAAGGCGCCACGGGAAAAGACATCGCCGGCATGATGATCTCATCCATCGAGAAAAAACTCGGCTGGAAAAGAAAACTCAGCAATGAAAAACTTAAATGATAACCACCTTATTCCATGATTAGGCGCTCGCCTTTCAATGCCGTTACCCTTTCT
This sequence comes from Pseudomonadota bacterium, assembly GCA_018823135.1. Lineage (NCBI taxonomy): Bacteria > Pseudomonadati > Pseudomonadota > Pseudomonadota bacterium. The sequence continues at coordinate 16,701 of JAHJJF010000072.1, read as the reverse complement.
GTTTGCCCGTCAACCTGACCTCCGGTCCCAGATCCCTCCGGATCAGAATATAGACGATCAGCACAGAAGCGATGCTCATCAGGATCGGGCTGAAAAACCACATGAGCAGAGGGACCAGAAAATAATACCCCCTGACACCGAGTGAAAAATGGATGCCGGAGGTGAGAAACATCCTGGCAATGTCCGGGGTGGAATCGCCGCCTTCGATTTCGTCCAGCTTGTCCTTGGCAATGTTCAAAATAACGGACATATAGTTCACCTCGCGGATATACCAGGTGAACTTAAAGAATGAATAGGACAGGATAATGATGATCAGCAGCACCTTAAACCCTGTCAGCGAGTCATTCGATGCCCCGGCAAAATCGGCGACCCTTGCCGTCGCCCCCAGACCAGGCAACAGGTTCAGCGCCCCCATGATCAGAATTACTGCGGTGGAGGCCAGAAATGAGGCACTCATGATCATGTTCCTGAGGGTCTGGACAACGACAATGCCTTCCTTGCCGCCGGAGTAGGCTCCGATCCAGGCATTTCGATACTCCTGCAGTTTGCCGAGAAAGAGACTGTGGGGCCGGTTTCTGAGCATGAATGCAAGAAAATAACGGTATCCAAAGAGACCTGAAAGATACAGCCCCAGGGCAATCCAGTCGGCAGAAGCAAATTGTGAGAACCACTCTCCAAAAACATCAAAAGCTGACATACCCAACCCCCTGGAAGAATAAATCCTACCGTAACCCCAATCACCCACTGCCTGGAATTTCCTGTTGCTTGTTCTGCGTCATTTCAGATCAGCGAGGCTGTCTTGCAGATCAGTGCAAACTCCTCGGGATCAAGGCTTGCGGTCCCCACCATTAACCCGGCTACACCGGCAATCCGCAGGTAATCACCGGCGTTATCCTTGTTAACCGAGCCACCATATAGGACAGGTGTACCCGGGGCGACTTGCTGAATCCCCTCTATTGCCGCCCTTGTCTTTGCCGGAGATTGGGGAATACCAATACCCATGGCCTCAACCGGGCCATAGCCGATAAGCAGATCGCCAAGACCATCATACAGGGCAGCCACCTGAGACCTGGCATAGGGCAGATCGACACAGACGATTGGCCTGATATTGGCGGACTGAGCCTCGCTGACCTTATTGGCAACATCCTGGTCTGTTTCATGAAAATACCGTCGCCGCTCCGAATGACCGAGAAGAGCAAAGGCCACCCTGTTTCGCAGCATTTCAGCGGCTATCGCCCCGGTATAGGCGCCCAGCGGGAATGGCGACAGATCCTGTGCTGCCAGGGTCATATGGGCAATTTTATATTTCTGTAATTTCTGCCGCAGCGCCAGAAGGTATAATGCCGGTGGGGCAAGTATCACCTCTACCTCCGGGTGCGGAAGGTACAGCTGTGAGAATTTTTCAAGCCATGCCTCAGCTTCGGACAAGGTTTTATGGGACTTCCAGTTTGCCAGCACATATCTCGTCATACATTACTCCTGAATCCCTGGCGGGATCTGATTTGTTTGCCGTAACAACAGGCTTTTAGCAGATATTTCTTTGGTCCATTCTCCCCTTACTCTGCTGAGTAACAAAAGAACCCTTTCATCTCCTTTAGAATGTACAAGCTTGCCAACAGAGTCAAACACTTTCTTGAGATTTGACAATAGTCTTCGCAAATCAACCTTGACTCTCTTTCGTCTTTGGCCATACCATCAAAAATATACTGTAAAACAATCTGACCATGAAGGAGATCCCATGAAAACCAGCAGCTTGTTTGAACCCCTGTCCATTGGAACCCTTCGCCTGAAAAACAGAATCGCCCTGGCGCCAATGACAAGAGGCCGGGCGGGCAAGGATCGTATCCCCAACGACTTGATGGCTGATTATTATTTTCAGAGATCCGGCGCCGGACTGCTGATCACCGAGGCGACAGTGGTTTCAGAACAGGGCATCGGCTGGATTGATTCGCCGGGAATATACAATGATACGATGGTTGCGGGCTGGCGGAAACTCACCGATAAACTCAAACCAACCGGCACCCCCATTTTTCTACAGCTATGGCATTGCGGCAGAGCCTCGCACAGTGATTTCCATAATGGCGATCTCCCTGTTTCTGCTTCGGCGGTAAAACTGAACGGCGACCACATCCACACCCCCCTCGGCAACAAACCTTACGAGACACCTCGTGCCCTCACGGTGACTGAAATCAAATCAATCGTGAATGATTATTACAAGGCAGCGATAAATGCCAAGGCAGCCGGTTTTTCCGGGGTAGAGGTGCATGGCGCCAACGGCTATTTGATTAATCAATTCCTTGATTCAAAAACAAATCTCCGCAATGACCAATACGGTGGAAGCCCTGCAAATAAATTCCGTTTTTTTAACGAAATCCTTGAAGCGGTGCTTGAGGTTTGGTCACCAAAACAGGTGGGTGCCCGGATTTCGCCAAACGGCGTTTTTAATGATATGGGCAGTGAAGACTTTTGGGAGACCTATCTTTATGCAGTGCAAGAGTTAAACAAATTCAAACTGGGTTATCTGCATATCATGGACGGATTGGCTTTTGGATTTCATGACAAGGGTGAACCAATGACCCTGGCGGAATTCAGGCCTGCCTATCAGGGAATAATTATCGGCAATTGCGGCTATACCAAAGAAACGGCTGAACAGCGAATCGCTGAGGGCTCTGCCGATATAATCGCCTTTGGCCGCCCCTTTATCAGCAACCCGGACCTGCCTGAACGATTCAAAAATAATTGGCCGCTGAACCCTGCTGAAGACATGTCGCTGTGGTATACGCCGGGGCCTGCAGGCTATACCGATTATGCGCCGTATAAATAATCCTGCCCTGATAGGGTCCACTGATTAGAATAAATGAACATGATTGAAAGGAAACATCTCCTCCCGTATAACGGAAGAATCCGGAAGAAATGACAATGTCACCTCATTCCGGATTTTTGAATGATAAAGAGTTTGTTTATGTAAAAAATCAGCGAATTATTTCTTTTCTTCCTCAGGTTCTGGCACACGGCCTTCCTTGAGATCCCTTCCCTCAAGAAAACGAATAATCGATTCCGCAGCTTCGTTGCCCTGATATACTGCTTTGGCAGCGGTCTGCGGCCCAAGCACTCCATCACCGCCGGCAAAAATGCCGGGAACAGAGGTCTGCATGGTAATCTCATCAACCTCATAGGTGCCCCAGCGAGACATCTCAAAGTCAGTGCCGGTGCTGGCCGTATCATCGACATCCTGACTGATCGCCGGAATAATCGCATCCGCTTCAATCATGAAATTGGAACCGCCAACCGGAACCGGACGACAGCGCCCGGAGGCATCGCACTCACCAAGTTCCATGCGAATACATTCTATTTTTGTAAGTTTGCCGTTATCACCATGTATTTTTACCGGTGCGGCAAGCATTTCGATTTTCACCCCCTCTTCTTCCAGATGGTGTATCTCCGCCATGGAGGCCGGCATCTCCTGCTTTGATCGGCGATAGAGGATAAAAACCTTATCTGAACCGGTGCGGAGCGCAGTTCTTGCGCAATCTATTGCAACATTTCCACCGCCAACTACCACTACATTTCTGCCAAGATTCAGGTTCTCACCAAGATTTACCCGGCGCAGGTAATCGACGCCGTGGATCACCCCAGGCAAATCCTCACCTTCCACTCCGAGCTTTCTGCTGGCATGCGCCCCGACGCCGATAAAAACAGCCTCAAAGCCGTTATCTTTGAGCTGCTCCAGGGTGATATCCTTTCCAATGGTAGTATTGTTGACTACTGTAACGCCACAATTTTTCAAGGCATCAAACTCAGCATTAATGATATCACGGGGCAGCCGGTAAGCGGGAATTCCCACCGCCAGCATACCACCGAAATTTGGCAGGCTTTCAAAAATAGTACAGGGATATCCGACATGGGCAAGGACAAACGCCGCAGTCATTCCGGCCGGACCTGATCCAACTATTGCCACCTTTTTATCTTTAGGAAGCGCACAGGACTTGAGCATGTTTTTATTGTTGGCAACCATCCAGTCGACGATATAGCGCTCAAGCATACCGATGGCAACCGCGTCACCTTTTTTGCCACGGATACAGGATCCTTCACACTGAAACTCATGCGGGCAGACCCGCGAGCAGACCGCCGGAATTGAATTGGTTTCCCGATCCGCCCAATACGCTTCTTCAATTTTGCCTTCTCGTAACAAGGAAATAAAGCGCGGAATATCATTATGAATGGGGCATCCATCCCGGCATTTTGGTTTTTTGCATTGCAGACAGCGCTCTGCTTCCCGAACCGCAGTTTCGTGGTCAAATCCGAATACAACCTCATCAAAATTACTAATTCGCTGGGCAACACCAAGCTCCTTTGGCTTTTGCCGTGGTATTTCCAGTCTTTCTTTTGGCTTCATTCTTCCCTCCTGATATTTTGTACACATCGCTCATTGCATATAGTGATTACAATGAGCGATTCCACTAAGTTAAAGCACATGATAGTAATATGTTTTAGCATGCTTTTTAAGTTATTTTTTTCAGTATTAAGTTCTACACAAAAAAAACCCTGTGATGCTCTCTCTTTCTGGCAAAAAATCCCCCTTCACCCTTGACAAATCAGCTGACTTAGCTCAACATAATGAGAATTTATACAATCAAGTAAATTCAAAAATCCCTCTTTCAGAAACTTCTAAGGACATGCCTTAGACTTGTTACTTTCAAGCGGTAGTGGGGTTTTCCAGAGTTGCCGGGGTAGGGAAAAAATGAAGGCCGAATTAATCAATCCTTTTTTAAACGCTGTAAAAAATGTCATAGAAACCATGGCGCAAACAAAAGTAACCGCGCTCAAGCCAAAACTTAAAGATAATACCGTAACTTACGGTGAAGTAACCGGCATTATCGGCATGGCTTCTGAAAACATTGCCGGAACGATGATTTTAAGTTTTAGCGAGTCTTGCATCATCGATATCGTTGCCAACATGTTGATGGAAGAGCCAAAAACTAAGATTGATGCGGAAATTGTCGATGCGGTGGGTGAACTCACCAACATGATTTGCGGCGGGGCTAAGGCCGATCTTGCAAAGCTGAACCATAAATTTGATCTCGCCACCCCGACCATGATAGTCGGAAAAGGTGTTGAAATATCCCACTTTTCCAACATTCCGACTATCGTTATTCCCTTTAGCACCGAAAAAGGTCCGTTCGTCGTGGAAGCCCATTTGGATGAAAAAAAATAAAGTTCATTTCCTGACATCATAAAAAAAAAGCCGCCTAAAAAAGGCGGCTTTTTTTTGCTTATTAAACAATAAATTAATGATCGCGTTTTGCAACCTTCAAACGTGCAAGAGCTCTTTGTAAAGCAGCTTCAGCCCGTACGAGATTAATTTTTTCTCTTTGTTGTACAGCTTCTGCAAGTCGTTTTTCAGCACGTTCCTTGGCCCGCAGAGCCCGATCAACATCAATATTGGTTCCTAATTCAGCTGCCTCAACCAGAAACGTTATTTTATTATTTGAAACCTCGCAAAAACCACCGCTTACCATCATTTGATTCTCGTTTCCCTGATTTTTGAAAACAAGAACTCCTGTTTTAATCGTACTCAGAAAAGGTGCATGATTCGCTAAAACACCGAACTCGCCCGCAAAGCCGGGAGCAGTTACAATATCTACTGCTTCGCTTACAACAGCACCTTTCGGGGTTACCACTTCCAATTGTATTTTTTCAGACATTTTTATAGATCCTCAACTCTGTAAATCAGACAGAAAAATCTAAGTGTATTTTCCTGCTTTTAAAAGATAAGTATCCTCAAGTTTTATGCGGCCTTGGATTTAGCTTTAGCGGCCTTTGCGACTGCTTCTTCTATTGAACCAACCATATAAAAGGCAGTTTCCGGCAGGTCATCATGCTTGCCTTCGAGAATTTCTTTAAAACCACGAACCGTATCAGCAATTTTCACATAAGCACCTTTCATTCCAGTGAATACTTCAGCAACGGTAAAAGGTTGTGAGAGATAGCGCTGAATTTTGCGGGCTCTGGTTACAGTAATCTGATCTTCCTCAGAAAGTTCGTCCATACCAAGAATGGCTATAATGTCCTGCAGATCTTTATATTTCTGCAAAGAAACCTGAACGCCACGAGCTGTCAAATAATGCTCTTCACCGACAACGTTAGGATCAAGGATTCTTGAAGTTGAATCAAGGGGATCAACCGCAGGATAAATTCCCAGCTCGGAGATCTGACGGGAAAGAACAACTGTACCGTCAAGATGGGCAAAAGTGGTTGCCGGCGCGGGATCGGTCAAGTCATCGGCAGGCACGTATACGCACTGAACAGCGGTAATTGACCCTTTATGGGTGGAGGTAATACGTTCCTGCAATTCTCCAAGGTCGGTACCCAGCGTCGGCTGATAACCAACCGCAGAAGGAATACGACCAAGAAGCGCCGAAACCTCGGAGCCAGCCTGGGTGAAACGGAAAATATTATCAACAAAAAACAGAACGTCCTGGCCTTCTTCATCGCGGAAATATTCAGCAGCTGAAAGACCGGTCAGCGCAACACGAGCACGCGCTCCTGGAGGTTCTGTCATCTGTCCGTAAACGAGTGCTGCTTTCGGAAGTACACCGGATTCCTTCATCTCATGATACAAATCGTTTCCTTCACGGGTACGCTCACCAACACCGCAGAAAACCGAAATACCACCATGTTGCATGGCAATATTATTAACCATTTCCATCATGATAACCGTCTTGCCGCAACCAGCGCCGCCGAACAGTCCCATTTTACCACCACGAGGAAAAGGCACCAGCAGGTCGATAACTTTAATACCGGTCTCAAGAACGTTAACTTCCGTATCCTGGTCGGTAAATGCAGGGGCCGATCGATGAATAGCTCTTAGTTTGTCGGAATTAATTGGTCCCAATCCGTCAACCGGGCGACCGACAACATTCATGATTCTGCCGAGTGCAGGCGCACCACAAGGAATTTCGATTGGCTTTCCGGTGTCTGTAGCACTCTGCCCGCGAATCAAGCCGTCTGTCTGATCCATGGCGATGCAACGGACTACGTTGTCACCCAGATGTTGTGCAACCTCAATGATCAGGTTACCTTCCTGATCATTAATCCCTTTATTGGAAACCCCAAGGGCATTCAAAATAGCCGGCAATTGACCTGGCTCAAATTCGACGTCAACAACTGGGCCGATGACCTGGACTATTTTACCTACATTTCCTGCTGTCTGTTCTGCACTCATTGGCTTCACGCCTCCTCAACATGTATTTAAATTGAACTTTTATCTTTATCCTTTTAAGGCCTCTGCGCCGCCGACAATATCCATAAGCTCTGATGTAATACCAGACTGCCTGGCCTTATTATAAATCAAAGTCAAATTACTGATGATGTCCTTACAAGCTGTGGTTGCATTATCCATTGCGGACATCCGTGCGGCATGTTCACTTGCGCCGACTTCCAACATGGCATGATAGACCATAACATTAAGATAAAGAGGGAGCAGAACCTCCATGATTTCTCCGGTGCTCGGCTCATAAATATAATCGCCCGATGTTTTGCTTGCTACTGCTTCCCCTGCAACCGGACGTACAGGTAAGAGAAGCTCGGTCTCTGGTCTCTGGGAAGCAACACTATGAAACCTGCTATAAACAACGTGCGCTTCATCAGCGTCCCCGGCGAGAAAATTTGCAGCAACGTCCTGCGCAATGGCACGGGCGTTAAACATTTGAAAGGTACCCATAATGTCCGGAAACTTCTGCCGAACTTTACCGGTTTTATTGAAATATCTAGCCCCTTTCTTGCCGACACAAACGAGGGTAACTTTTTTACCCTCTTCTTCAAAGCGGCGCATCATTTTCTCAGCCACTTTTAAAATGTTGCTATTAAAACTGCCGCAGAGACCTCGGTCGGAAGTCACAACAAGCAACTCAACAGTCTTGACTTCTCGGGACTCCATGAGCGGAAATTGGCCTGAATCCATGTTGGCAGACAGACTGCTCATGGCATCGTTGAACTTCGCCGTATAAGGGCGAAAATCCACCATTTTCTGCTGGGCGCCACGCAACTTGGCAGCAGCAACCATATTCATGGCTTTGGTGATCTGTGAGGTTTTCTTCACACCACCAATTTGATTTTTGACATCTTTTAGACTAGCCATTGGATTTACCCCGTCTGGAAGAAATCAGTATTAAAGGCCCTTAGAAGCCTTGAATGTTTCAGCGAACGCCTTGATTGTAGTGTTCATCAGCTCTTCAAGGGCAGGGTCGATTATCTCTTTTTCGCGAAGGGTATCAAAGATGGCCGGCGCATTCTGCTCAATATGGGAATAAAGCAGAGTTTCAAATTCGGCCAGGGTATTAACCGGCAAAGAATCCAGATGGCCTCTTGTTCCGGCAAAAAGAATTGATACCTGCTTTTCCATTGGCAGTGGTTGATACTGAGGTTGTTTGAGAATTTCAACCAACCGTTCACCGCGATTCAATTGCGCCTGAGTTGCTGCATCGAGGTCGGAACCGAAACCAGCAAAAGCTGCAAGCTCACGATACTGTGCCAAGTCGAGACGAAGGGTACCTGCAACCTGCTTCATGGCTTTTACCTGAGCTGCACCACCTACTCGCGAAACTGAAAGGCCAACGTTGATCGCCGGGCGAACACCCGCAAAGAAAAGACTGGGCTCCAGGTAAACCTGACCGTCGGTGATTGAAATAACGTTAGTGGGAATATAAGCTGAAACGTCACCTGCCTGGGTTTCGATGATCGGCAGGGCGGTAAGTGATCCGGCGCCGAGCTCATCGTTCACTTTCGCAGAGCGCTCAAGCAATCGAGAATGGTTAAAGAAAATATCTCCGGGAAACGCTTCACGTCCGGGTGGACGCCGAAGAAGAAGTGACAACTGACGATAGGCAACAGCCTGTTTTGAAAGATCATCATAAATGATCAAGGCATGCTGGCCGTTGTCACGGAAATACTCGCCCATGGCGCAGCCGGCAAAAGCTGAAACGTACTGCATGGGTGCAGGATCGGAGGCACATGCCGCGACAACTGTGGTGAATTCCATCGCACCGTGCTTACGAAGCGCTTCAACAACCAAGGCCACTGTTGATTTTTTCTGACCGATGGCGACATAAATACAATGAACATCAGTGTATTTCTGAGCGATAATCGCGTCAACGCAGAGAGCTGTTTTACCGATCTGACGATCGCCGATGACCAGTTCGCGCTGTCCCTTGCCAACCGGGGTCATGGCGTCAACGGCTTTAGCACCTGTATAACAGGGTTGATGAACACCCTTTCTGGCGATAACACCTGGAGCAAGAACCTCTATTTTTGAGGATAGCTTAGCATTAATGGGACCCAGTCCGTCAATGGGTTTTCCTGTTGCATCAACAACACGGCCTTCCATTTCAGGCCCAACAGGAACCTCAGCGATCTTACCGGTACGTTTAACCGTATCGCCTTCCTTGATATGCCTTACGTCACCAAGAATCGCGCAACCGACATTGTCTGCTTCAAGGTTAAGGGCCAAACCAAGAATTCCACCGGGGAACTCCAGGAGTTCCATGGCCATACAATTCTCAACGCCATGAACGCGCGCAATTCCGTCACCAACTGAGATAACGGTTCCGGTTTCACTCAGATCAACCTGTGTTTCGTAATCCTTGATCTGTCCCTTGATGATTTGACTTATTTCTTCAGCTTTAATCTGCATTGCTATTCACTCCCCTTTATGGATTCTTTTAAACCCGCGAGTTGCGATTTAATACTCCCGTCCAGCACTAGATCCCCGACCCTGGCAATGATGCCACCAATGACGGAGGGGTCAACCTGGCTCGTAAGAACAACTTGCTTGCCGGTTAATTTTTCAAGTGTCGCTTTGACCTTCACCTTAAGGTCATCGGACAACTCAGTTGCTGAAACGACAGTCCCCTGACTTATATTCCGATCCGCATCCACCATTGCCTTAAATGCTTCGGCAATATCAGGCAGAACATCGGCCCGTTTTTTCTGAACCAGAAGGTTCATAAAATTTGACATAACTTTAGAGGCTTGAAAAGCCTTCGCGAGATGCTCCATCACTTTGGAACGAACATCAAGCGGATACATCGGATTGGTGAGAGCGTCTTTAACCTCTGGATGACTGACGTACAACTTGGCCAGTTCATTCAGCGCCTCGCAGTACTCATCAAATGCGCTTTCCCCTTCTTCCTTGCCTACGGCAAATAATGCCTTGGCGTACCTTTTTGCTAATACTGTATTCCTCACTGTAAAGCCCCCACCTTTTCAAGGTAATCTTCAACCAGTCTACTCTGGTCGGCTTCCTGGAGATTCTTCCTGAGTATTTCCTCAGCCATGGCTGCAGCCTGCTCAGCAACCTCCTCACGAAGTTGGCGTTTGGCTTGGGCCAGTTCCTGCTGTATTGCCATCTCAGCCTGCCTCTTAATGTCTCCGGCAGCCCTTTCGGCATCCTTAATTATGCGTTGTTTCTCCGCCTCGCCCAAGGCAACAGCGGCTCCAATGATACTGGACACCTCAGAGTCAATGCTGGCAAGCTTGGCATCATATTCTTTATATTTTTGCTCTGCTTCAGCCTTCCGGGCATCAAGCTCTTCAAACTGATCCTTGATAGCCTGTCGTCTGCTGCCGAGTGTATTGACAAGAGGCTTTTTGAGCGCCCAGACCAGAATAATCACCAGGCCGGTAAAGTTCAGAACGCGCCACAGAAAATCCATTTGCTTCGCATGTGAAAGGCTACCACCCTCTCCAGTAATACCGGCCCCCTCTCCACCGCCCGAGGCAAATGCAATTGCGGTAGCAACCAATAGCACAGAGAAAGTCAGTGCGGGGATTACATATTTTTTCCAATTATTCGTAGACATTTTTATACAGTCCTCCCCAGCACCTTGGACGCCATCTCGTTTGCAAATCCTTTTACCTGGCCTTTTAATTCCTGCTGCGCTCCGGCAAACTGCGTTTGGATCTGGGCCATCTGCTCAGCCTTGGCAGTATCAGACGCTTTACGAATCCCAGCGACTTTTTCAGCGCTTGTGGCCTGAGCAGTCCCGCGAGCCGCATCTAATTCTGCTTTTGCCTTGATTCTCGCCTCGTTAAGCTTGATTTCAAATTCTTCAATTCTTAATTCAGCGTTTTTGTTAAATGTACTGACATCATTGGAAAGACCGGCTATTTTTTTATCCCTTTCTTCGAGAATGGTCCGGATTGGTTTATAGAGGACAATATTCATAATCACAATGAGAAACAGAATATTGGCTATCTGTATGGGCATGGTGATATCTATATCAATCATATAAAAGCTCCTTCGTGTTCAATCTTTTCCGGATAAAAAATGAATGGCTCTTCATTTATTTAAAAATGGTGAATACTAGATTCTGTTTTGCCTGTCAACATTTTTATCTCAAACAAATATCAAACTGTGTTTTTTACCTTCACTGCCGTTTTTTTTTCAGTTTGCCTGTTTTTTTATAATTTCAAAAACATTTGACAAGGCCTCAGGCAATTTATCGCCCAATGTGCCCCCAGCCTGTGCCATGTCAGGACGACCACCGCCACTGCCCCCTACCGTGGAGGCTATTTCCTTAATTATATTTCCGGCATGAAATTTTTTGGTAAGGTCTTTACTGACAATTGCCAATAGAGCAACTTTTTCATTAAGTTTTCCGCCCAAGACGACAATTCCCGAGCCCATTTTATCGCGGATGCGGTCACCGACCTCTCGCAATGTTTTGGGCGAATCCAAAGGAATCATCTCGGAAATGACCCGAACGCCGTCGATTATTTTTGCATTCTGAATCATCGAGTCAATATCAGCAATAACCATTCTGGCGGTGAGCAGGCTTACCTCTTTTTCCAACTCCTTTTGCCTGGCGAGAATTTTTTTAAGTTTGACGGAAATATCTGGAAGCGTTGTTTTTAATTCGTCGGCAATTCCAATAAGCGCCCCTTCGATTTCCTGAAATTTCTGAAAGGCTTCAGGTCCTGTTACCGCCTCAATTCTTCTGACCCCTGCGGCGATGCCGGTCTCGCCGGTTATTTTAAGAAGGCCGATCTCGCCGGTGGCACCGACATGGGTTCCACCGCAGAGTTCCTTGCTGAACGCTCCTACGGAAACCACCCGCACTTTTTCGTCGTATTTTTCGCCGAACAGGGCGGTGGCCCCTGATTTAATTGCCTCATCCCGATCAAAAAGGTTTGTCTGTAAATTGGTGTTTGCCCTGATCTCGTCATTGACGATTGCCTCGATTTTTTTTATTTCTTGAGGGGTAATCGGAGAAAAATGCGTAAAATCAAAGCGAAGCCGATCAACTTCGACAAGTGATCCGGACTGCTTGACATGTTCGCCTAAAACATTCCTGAGCGCAGCATGAAGAAGATGTGTACCCGTGTGGTTATTCGCTATACGCTGGCGCCTGCTTTCAGCCACCTTAAGCTCAACCGCATCCCCCTGCTTGAAACTGCCTTCAATGACGGTTGCCAGGTGAATGCTTAATCCGTCCCCGGCCTTAACCGTATCATGCACCTGGGCTTTGCCCTGGGGCCCGGCAATTTCACCCTGATCACCAATCTGCCCGCCGGACTCTGCATAAAATGGTGTTTCAGGACAGACTATCGAGACTTTATCGCCTTGTTGAGCTGCGGCAATCTTCTCGGCTTTTTCATTGAGGATTGTAATAATTTCGGAATGATGCCGGCGCGTGTCATAGCCGACAAATCTGCTCTTGATCCCCTGGTCGAGAAGCTCCCGAATACCTGAGCCCTTTTCCGCAAGGCTTTTTCCCTTCCAGGACTTTCTGGACTGCTGCTTTTGAACCTCCATGGCGGCATGGAAACCGGCCTCATCAACGGTCATGCCTTTTTCCAGGGCAATGTCCCGGACAATATCCACAGGAAAACCAAAGGTGTCATATAATTTGAAAATAAACTCGCCGGCAACCGTCTGCTCGCCTGCTCCGGACAATCGTTCAATTTCTTCATGAAGCATTGCCAGGCCGTGATCAATGGTTTCCAGAAACCGTACTTCCTCGTTTTGCACTACCTTATTGAGCAATTCCCGGGCATCACTGATATGGGAATATCCTGCCTGCATCTCATCCACAACCGTCGCGATGATCCCGGCAAGAAACGGCGTATGAAGTCCCAATGCCCTGCCGTAACGAATCGCCCGGCGCATGATGCGCCGCAGCACATACCCCCGTCCCTCATTTGACGGCAACACCCCGTCCGCCACCAAAAACGTTGTTGCCCTGGCATGGTCGGCAATGACCCGCATTGCAGTATCCATCCTGGGGTCTTCGCCGTATTTCTTGCCGGTGGTTGCGGCAATTCTGTGGATTATCCCACTGAACAGGTCGGAATCATAATTAGAGAATTTGCCCTGGACAACCGCGGCAATGCGCTCAAGCCCCATGCCGGTGTCAATGCTTGGCTTGGGCAGCGGCGTCATTTTTCCGGACTCGTCCCTATAAAATTGCATGAACACCAGATTCCACAACTCAAGAAATCTGTCGCAGTCGCAGCCGGCTTTGCAATCCGGCCCGCAACTCATCGCAGGTCCCTGATCGATGAGGATTTCCGAGCATGGCCCGCAGGGACCGGTATCGCCCATTGCCCAGAAATTATCCGCTTCCCCCAGCCGGATAATTCTGCCCTTGGGCAGATCGTCGATTTTCTCCCAGAGAGCAAAAGCCTCGTCATCCTCTTCAAAAACAGAAACCCAGAGCTTGTCCTTGGGAAGTCCGATGATCCTGGTTAGAAAATCCCATGCATAACGGATGGCATCCTCTTTGAAATAATCGCCAAAAGAAAAATTCCCGAGCATTTCGAAAAAAGTATGATGCCGGGCCGTATAGCCGACGTTTTCCAGATCATTATGTTTGCCGCCGGCCCGCACACAGCACTGGGATGTTGTCGCAGTGACATAATCCCTTTTATCCTCGCCCATGAAAACCCTTTTGAATTGCACCATTCCCGCATTGGTAAAAAGGAGGGTCGGATCATCCTGAGGAACCAAGGACGAACTCTTGACTCTTGTGTGGCCGTTTTCTTCAAAAAACCTGAGGAATTTTTCCCTTATTTCGCTGCCTTTCATATCTGGTTCCGATTGCTTATTTTTTATAACTGCTCAGGCAGATCAGAACGGGGGACTATTCGTCTATCCCTCATCTGCGCCCGCATTAAAAACAATTTATCTTCAACGGCGAAAGCTCAAAGGCCGGGATTTCCCCTTTCTTTGAGCTCAAAAAAACGTATCGCGTTGTTTCTTTATTCTTCCGATTTCGGCTTCGCTGCTTCCTTGCCCGGAACAAGCCCGAAACCGAGACGAACCTTTTGTTCGATTTCCGCTGTTTTTTCTGGATGCTCCCTTAAAAAGGACTTGGAGTTTTCCCGGCCCTGACCGATTCGTTCGCCATCGTAAGAATACCAGGCGCCGCTTTTTTCGATAATGTCATGCTCCGCGGCCAGATCAAGGAGATCCCCTTCCCTTGAGGCGCCCTCGCCAAAGATTATATCGAACTCAGAGATTTTAAACGGCGGCGCCATCTTGTTCTTAACCACTTTCACCTTGGTCCGATTGCCGATCACCTCCTGGCCGTCCTTGATTGCAGCAATTCTTCTTATGTCCAAACGCAGGGAGCTGTAAAACTTCAACGCGTTGCCGCCAGGTGTGGTTTCGGGATTCCCGAACATAACCCCGATCTTCATCCTGATCTGGTTGATGAAAACGATCGCGGTGTTGGTTTTTTTAAGTATGCCGGTGAGCTTTCTCATGGTCTGTGACATGAGCCGGGCCTGCAGGCCGACATGGGTGTCGCCGATGTTTCCGTCAATCTCCGCTTTGGGGACCAGGGCGGCCACCGAATCGATAACGATTATATCCACCGCGCCGCTGCGGATCAGGATCTCGGCAATTTCCAGGGCCTGCTCGCCATAATCAGGTTGCGACACCAGAAGGTCGTCAACGTTGACCCCAAGCCTCTCAGCATAGCCGACATCAAAGGCATGTTCCGCATCGATAAATGCCGCTGCCCCGCCTGCCTTCTGGGCCTCGGCAATCATATGCAAGGCCATTGTCGTCTTGCCTGACGATTCCGGGCCATATATCTCCGTCACCCGCCCCCTTGGCACTCCGCCCACTCCGGTGGCGATATCCAGACTCAGCACCCCGGTAGATATCACCGGCACAGCCTCTCTTTCATCGGTGCCCAGGCGCATTATGGACCCTTTGCCAAACTGTCGATGAATTTGAATAATTGCCGAATCAAGTGATTTATTTTTCCCTTCAGCCGTGGTCATTTCATTCTCTCCATGAACGCATATGGTTATAAAATCTTCCGTTTATCATAAATGATGGACTCGGTAAAAAATCGCTGCAGCAAAAGGTCCACCGCACCGGTTCTACCTGTTACAAGGCAATAACTTTATGAAATCAATCTTTTTACACATAACATCATAATTGAGCTTTTTGAATGCCCACGGTCACAGAATGATGACAACTGCACCGTGCTGACAGGAAATTGCATCCTGCAGCAGCTCAGTTTCAGCAAGAAAGGAACATTCCCGACCATGGCGGATCTACAAATCACCTGCGATTGCATATTCTCAATAGCAATAAATTATACATGGGAATTACCATGGACTACGAGAGTCGGCAACCGGAAAATCCTCTTGGTCCGAATATTTCCTGGCTAGTCCGCTTTTCTCACAAACCGAGACGAGTAGCAGATCCACGAAACAGGTTGTTCGGCTATATATGCATATGCCAAACAACCTGAGCCATAGGAGTTGCGGCTCTATCGGGATGCCTTTGGCGGACATTTACCCAGGGTTGCTGGTTGCTGTATTTTAAGCCGCTGATTTTTCAAAATTCAGACAATTTATCTGAGACCCGTGTAATTTAAAGCCCTTGATCATTGGTGGAGACGTGTCCACGAGAAACGTGGGCTAGTCGATTTTCATTTGCAAGCCGAGCATTTGCCGCCGCAACAAATCAAGAGCGGCCATGGAGGTCATGGCTTGAACCTGCCAGCGGTCCCCGGAAAAATGATAGCGATATGCTTCAATCCCGCCTTCTGCCGCAAGACCGATGTACACTGTGCCCACCGGTTTTTCTCCGGTGCCACCGGTGGGTCCGGCAATGCCGGTCACGGAAAGAGCATAGTCGGCCTTGGTTATCCTTTTTACGCCATCTGCCATGGCCCTGACGGTTTCAGCGCTGACCGCTCCATATTTCAGAAGGATTTCACTGTCTACACCAAGAATATTTTGTTTGAGATCATTGCTGTATGCCACAACCCCGCCGACAAAAAAAACTGAACTCCCGGGACGCTTGGTCAGTTTATGGGATATCAGCCCCCCGGAACAGGACTCGGCCACCGCCAGTGTCTTCTGCCGGGAAGTCAAATGATTACCGATTATCTCTTCCATGGTTTCCGAGTCGGTTGCAAAAACACAATCCCCCAGAATGCGGACAATTTCCGCATCATATTGCTGAAAAAGGCTGTCGCTTTCTTCCTGTGATCCACCGAGAACCGTTATACTGACATGCACTTCCGGAAACACCGGGTAATAGCCGATGCGGATACGTTCATCCTTGTTTTCGATATCCTTGAGTTTACTGTTCACCTCGGTCTCAGGGAGACCAAAAACCTTATATACTTTCTGAGACACCCCCCGGGAGTGATTATCCGGCATCGCCTCAAGGTG
>JAHJJF010000071.1 GCA_018823135.1 Pseudomonadota bacterium | reverse complement strand
TCGCTAATCAGTACCTTCATCACTTCTCCTTTAATAACCCTTTGCAAAAAGACACATTAAAGTATGTTTCATGGGGAATATATTTCAGGTTTAAATTCTTTACTTAAGAGTCAATTTTAAATGCTACACTGGATTTAAAACAATGAGTCTGCTTTTAATACAAGGCTTTTATCTGAAAAAGAGAGAATATGATTCCATCCATACAGTTTGTCAAGAATAAATCATGCTAAGAGACTTATGCGCACTCCTTAAACAAGGCATCCGTTCAATCACGGAAACAATGTGAAAAATCAGCAGGTCCTTCATCTTCCTGATCTTCTGCTTCCAGACCCGTCTCAGACAGATGTTTCAGGTTTTCTTCGAATTCAGCATACGCTTTTTCAATATATTTTACTGGAAAACGTTTTGATTCAAAATAAGCAAGGGTAGTAGCAAACACCCGATCAATCAATTCACTCACTGTTTTTTCAACATCCTGCTGCGGAATAAAATGTCTTTCTTTGTAGAGAGTTTGCACAAGATGTTCGCCGTTTTTTTCTATAAAGGCCGCAACAATTCCTTTGTTTTCCGCAGAAATAACTTCAAGATCCAGGGGCACTTGAATCTCAAATCGAACCTTGACGCGCCACCTGTCTGCGGCGACATGTTTGGATTCATCAAAACATGTCACTGTAATGTTGTTTGAAAGTTTTTTTGCAAGTAATAATCCTGGGGCTGTAAAAACTTTTTCCATAATAATTTCTCATGATTGCAGCCATTGGCAGCGATTGTCAAGCAGTTAGTCTGTAATATAAACCAGTTTTCAGGGCGGCAATTTTCCAGGAAATTCATTTACCGGCAATTAATGCCAACGGCAATTGTCTGCAGATAACAAATGTTGCCACCTCAAAACGAAAAGGTTATATAACATAGTTTATTTTTTGTTTGGACATTTGTTTTACACGAAGGCGTATCCCCTTCCGCCATTTTAAACAGAATCTGACTCTGGAGAGCTGATGGCAGTTTCAATTTATAATACAAAAACCGGCCGCAAGGCGCCGATTAAAACACTGGAACACGGAAAAATTAATCTGTATGTCTGCGGCATAACCGCCTACGATTTTTGTCATATAGGCCATGCAAGATCGGCATTGGTTTTTGACATGATTGTCCGTTATCTGCGTTATCGCGACTATGAAGTAAATTTTGTCCGTAATTTTACCGATATTGATGACAAAATAATCATCAGGGCACATGAACAGAACACCACGACTACCGAACTTTCCGAACGATTTATCAAGGCGTTTCATGAGGATATGGAAGCATTGGGATGCCTTCCGCCGAATCTTGAACCCAAAGCCACCGAACATCTCCCGGAAATCATCACAATGATTGAGGAATTAATCGGGCGCGGCATAGCCTATCAAGTGGGCAATGACGTTTTTTATTCCGTTGAAAAATTTGATAAATACGGCGCCCTTTCCGGCAGGACCCTTGAAGACATGAAAGCAGGGGCACGAATTTCAATTAATGAAAATAAACAGAATCCCATGGATTTTGCCTTATGGAAAAGCAGTAAACCCGGTGAACCGGCATGGGACAGCCCATGGGGTGAAGGCAGACCCGGATGGCATATTGAATGCTCCGCCATGAGCCGCAAATATCTTGGCGATACCTTTGATATCCATGGCGGCGGTAAAGATCTGATCTTCCCCCATCATGAAAATGAAATCGCCCAGAGCGAAGGGGCTACCGGCAAGGATTTTGTCAACACCTGGATTCACCATGGCTTTGTCACTATCAAGGATGAGAAAATGTCAAAATCTCTGGGCAATTTTCTTACCATCCGCGAAGTACTGGAAAAACATGAGGCCGAGGCCTTGAGACTGTTAGTTTTTTCCACCCACTACCGAAACCCTCTGGATTATTCCGTTGCCGCCCTTAATGATGCGGCCGCCGGCCTGGAACGACTTTACAGCTGCCTCACGGAAATCGAAAAAATTACAAACCCTGGAGAGAATAACGTTGAAACGGTTGTTACTGACAAGGAAGCCCAAAAAATCCAAACCCTTGCCCACCGGTTTCATAAAGCGATGGATAATGATTTCAACACCGCCCAGGGGCTCGGACACCTTTTTGATGCTGCAAAAGTCCTGAACAGAATCCGACAGAAATTACCGGAAAATCCAGGGAAACATGATATTACGCTTTTGCGATCAGGGGCTGAAACCATTAAAAAACTCGCCGGTGTCATGGGTTTGCTCACCGAAAACCCGACCGCATATATTAATCAAAAGCAGGAAACAATCCTTTCAAGCCTTGACATCGATGAGGCTGCGATAGAACAATTAATTGAAGATCGGATCAAAGCCCGTAACAATAAAGACTGGTCTAAGGCAGATGCAATAAGAGACTCTCTCCTTGCAAAAGGCATAGAAATCAAGGACGGCCCCGAAGGCACAACCTGGCAGGTTAAAACATAAGGTGCTGACCGGTTTCTGTCTAAAATTCTGTGAGGTGCAGCATGACACGCTATCCGGCAGTTGCTCATCAATTTTATCCCGGCGATCCCGCAACTTTAAAAAAAAATCTCGATAAACTCATACCGAGAATCCCGGCCTCGCAAAAGATCAAGGCGTCAGCCGTTGTCTCCCCCCATGCCGGATATATTTATTCCGGCGCCGTTGCCGGGGAAACTTATTCCCGGGTGTCCATCCCTGAAAATGTCATTATTTTGGGCCCAAATCATCACGGCCTTGGCCCACCGGTTGCTTTGATGTCTGAAGGCCAATGGGAAATGCCTCTCGGCAGAATCCCGATTAATGAAAAATTCGCTCAAAACCTCCTTGCCAAAGGCTCGTCAATCCGAGCGGATTCCCCGGCTCACCAACACGAACATTCGTTGGAGGTCCAGATTCCATTTCTTCAATATTTTCAGCAAAATCTGTCAATAATCCCTCTGGTCATATCCCATATTTCCTTTGAAACCTGTATAAGTGTCGCTAATAAGCTTTCCGCTGCAATCAATGATTTTGACGGAGATGTGCTGATTGTCGCAAGCACCGATATGACCCATTACGAATCCAGAAAATCCGCCTCAGAAAAAGACAGACTGGCCATTGAGCGCGTGCTTGATCTTGATCCGCAAGGCCTCTATGAGACCGTGCGCAGATTGAGGATTTCCATGTGCGGCATCATACCCACAACCATCGCTCTTCTGACGGCCCTCGAACTGGGCGCAACAAAGGCAGAGCTTGTTCGATACATGGATTCAGGCGAAACCAGCGGCGACACAGCCCAGGTTGTGGGGTATGCAGGATTTGTGATTTGCTGACCGGGTTGAAAATCTTTGAGTTCCTGGAGAAAAGATAAACTCACTCTCTTCATAATAAGGAATTTGAGAAATACCTTGACAAGGGATAACCTGTTCTCTATGTTTGCTGCGTATCAAATTTGCTGGGGAGTTGACTAACGGTAAGTCAGCAGACTCTGACTCTGCCTATTCGGGGTTCGAATCCCTGCTCCCCAGCCACTTTTCCTTTCTGATCTCTATGCCAGCAGCCCCCCACAGTGACATTTTTTGTCACTAATCCCGACAAATGACAAATTCCGTCACCTCAAGCATGATCTTATCGGTTATTTCACCCCATATCTTTAATCATATTTGAGTTCAAGTCAAATAAATTGACCAGATATTAGTTCAATGATATCAATGAATAATCATTCAACACAGCATCAATGATTCCTTTCCTACTCTATCTGGCACAGAAAATGCTAACGATAAAGACATCAATTCACTAAATTTATTGCAAACCCAACAAAGGAGGAGAAGCAATGAAAAACCAGAAAGGTTTTACCCTTATCGAGTTGATGATCGTTGTTGCGATCATCGGAATCTTAGCCGCAGTAGCTATCCCTGCGTACATGAACTATATCCAGAAATCAAAAGTAACATCCAAGGTATTCCCCGGCATGCATGCAATTGAAACAAATATTGGTATTTATTATGCCACAAAAAATACCATGCCAGTACAAGCCGACATGGTTAATCTTTCAGAAGATTCAGACACATATTACTTTACACCATCGATCAATGCCTCTGGCTTTTTGGAAATCCTGATGAGAGATTCCCTGACCATGTCAAAACTGAATGGCTTGGTTATGACCGCCCGTCCGGGAGCTGAAGCTGGAAAGATCAATGAATGGATACTGAGCGGTAATCTTGCTAATAAACTCGGCATGGCTGAGGAATAAGGTATCCGTTTAAACTTGACTCTGGCTGCAATCCGTATAATCTGCGGATTGCAGCTTTTTTTTGTCAATTTCCCCAATACTCCACAAAAAACAAATCTCAAATATGCCCTTGGACAATATTCGCCACCAAACCCTTTTTCTTCTTGCAGTCATTGCGCTCATTTTTCTCAGCTACATAAATACATTTCACTCCCCTTTAATATTAGACGATCGTGCATCATTTGTTGAAATCGCCGATATCTACATTGACGATTTATCCCTTGATTCTCTCAAACAACTGAGCAATACACAATTTGGGAAAAAACGGCTGATACCGATAATAACCTTTGCTTTTGATCACTATATTTCCGACAGCAATATTGTCCAGTTTCACTTAACCAACATCCTCATTCACATCCTGGCAACTATTGCCCTTTTCCTTTTCCTGCTGAGTTTAAGAAAGACAGATTCCGGCATCAAAGCCCTTTTTTTTACTCATCCGGGACCGCTTTTTGCTTTGGCTGTTTGCGCACTCTGGGGATTAAACCCGGTTCAGACCAACGCGGTCACCTATCTCGTGCAGCGGATGACATCCCTTGCCGCGTTATTTTATCTCACCTCTTTGACCTTTTATATCCATGCCAGACTTTCAGATACGCTGATTAAACGCATCATGTTTTTCACGGGCTGCCTGGTGTCGGCCGTCCTCGCTTTTCTCTCAAAGGAAATTTCCGCGACTTTGCCGCCAATGATACTATTGGTGGAGAGCTTATTCCTTTCTCCCGGACTTGCAGGCAAAATTATCAAAGCCATTAAAGCACGGCACCTGCTCCTCGTTGTTTTCACCTTGATAATCATTCTTCCTCTCATCCAACGACCTTGGAATGATATGGTTCTTGCCGGATATTACCAACGTGATTTCACAATGCTTGAGCGGGTTTTCACGGAATTCAGAATAGTTGTTTTTTATTTGACACTCCTGATCTTACCTTTACCGGGCCGGTTGAATTTTGATCATGACTTTTCAATTTCAAGCTCTTTGCTTAACCCCATATCGACTTTTTCATCTCTAACCTTCTTGCTCCTGCTTTTGTTTCTGGCATTCAAAATCCGAAAAAAACATCCCCTGATCACATTTGGTATTTTGTGGTTCTATCTGAACTTGATTATTGAATCCACCGTCGTCCCGCTGGAATTGATTTTTGAACACAGACTCTATCTCCCTTCAATGGGTTTCTTCATCGCGTTTATCGGCTTGGTGGATCTTTTCTTTTCCAGACTTAAAACGACCAGTGAAAAAAAACAAAAGGTCTTCGCCTTGCTGATCATTATTCTCGCATCCTTTTCTTCCATGCTCACCACCACCAGAAACTACGACTGGCGCGATTCCCTCAGCATCTATGACGACGCACGAAAAAAATCTCCGAACAAGCCCAGGGTATACACCAACGCGAGCAAGGCCATGGCCCTTCAAGGCAAATTCGATGAAGCCCTTGCAATGCAGACCAAAGCCCTTGAACTCAGCAGCCATAACCGAGAAGAATACATTACTTCCGCCAATAACATCCTTGCGGTGTATAACTCCAGAAAAGAATATGACCAAGCGGTTGCATTCGGAGAAAATTTCCTCAAAAACATAAAGCCGAACATAAATTTCCGCTCATTTCATAACCTGATGTATAATCTTGCCTATTCCTACCATAAAACAAAACAATACAAAAAAGCCTTCTCAAGCTGCCTCACCGGACTCACCTATCAACCGGACAGTTTTTATTTTGTTGCCGCAGAGCTTGAACAGATATTAACCGCGGTTAATAATGACGAAGATCTCCGTCAGGATTTCCAGCTGGAAGGCGAAAAAATCGACATACCTGTCCGGATGACAATCATCCTCCTGACCGTCAGACAATACAGTGAGGCCGCGCATCTCATTGAGCGGACAAAAAAGAAATTCCCGGATAATGAAAAAATCATCGCCCTTGAAGAAATCATTGAAACGCTTGTCGAAAACAATAAAAAGGCAGTTACACTTTCAAATATCAAAAATGACGAAACATATGCTTCAAACATCCCTTTCAGGCTTTGCATGGATCTTGCGGATTTCATCCTTAACAATTATCCACCACTCATCTCTATTATTGATTCACTCCTCAATAAGGCTGAAAGTATTGACCCGGAAAACCCTTTCATCCCGTTATATCGGATACGAAAGCATTCCAGGCTCAAACAACATGATCTTGCATTACTCGAAACAGAAAAAGCCCTTAAGCGCTTCAGCGAGTTCCCGCCGTTACTTAATGTAGCCTTCAATCTCTACAATACACAGGGCAATCGCTCAAAGGCTGCAATCACCCTCCAACAACTGTTAAAAGTCTATCCAGGCAACAGCGCCTGGAGGCTGTACGATTTATATTGGTAAACTGAGGTAATATCCGAGTATTTTGAGAGTTGCCAAGAATGCAGAGTATCCTTCTCAGCATTTATTGAATTTTTCTGAATCTCAGCCCCCACACAAGTTTCAAGGCTTCGAATACAACCGTGCCGCTCATTTTGGTCTCGCCGACTTTCCTGTCTTCAAAAACAATGGGTATTTCCTGAATTGAAAAGCCCTTTTTCCAACAGAGATAATTGACTTCCACCTGAAAGGCATAACCTTCCGAGGTGATTTTACTGAAATCAAGGGATTCCAGGACCTGCCGCCGGAAACACTTGAACCCGCCGGTTGCATCTTTGATCGGCATGCCGGTAACAAAGCGTATATATAAATTCCCGCAGTAACTGAGAAGCAATCTCAGCAAAGGCCAGTTCCTGGTTGAACCTCCTTTAAGATATCTTGAGCCGATTACGATATCCGCTGTTTTAATTGTATCAAGAAAAATGGGCAAGTATCTGGGATTATGTGAAAAATCGGCATCCATCTCAAAAATCACATCATACCTGTTGGCAATGGCATATTCAAAACCGGCGATGTACGCTCTTCCAAGCCCCATCTTCTCTTTTCTATGAAGAACATGGAGCCGCTTATCCTGCTGCATCAGCTTTTCAATTATTGCTCCTGTGCCGTCAGGAGAATTATCGTCAACTACCAGAATTTCCAGGGTGTTGTCGACTGAGAAAATCCGAGCGATAATCATTTCGACATTTTCTTTCTCATTATATGTTGGTATTATTATTAATGATTTCATATCAGCATCTCGTATTAACCCGTCTCACTAGAAAGTATTAAAAGAGTTGTTCCGGGATTATTTGACAAATTAATGATGTTCTTGGACACATGTTCACCGCTAAAACAAAACACCCGACTCATTTTCCCTGAAACTATTAACTGACTGGTCTCATGCAGGCAGCAACTCATATAAAGCAAATATTCCTCAACAGATGATATGAAATCCCACACAGTGAGCCAGTATTCACAGAAACAATCATTAATCGTTCTCAATAAATTCTGTAAACATCTTCCGACAATGCTGTGGTTTTCGGCTTTGGCAGTATATCTGC
>JAHJJF010000070.1 GCA_018823135.1 Pseudomonadota bacterium | reverse complement strand
ATCCTTTGAAAATGATCAGGGCCATATCGCTGTTTCTGACGCATTTGAGCCTGGCACCAAAATTCGTGTTTTCAAAGGTGAGCTTGAAGGATTTGACGGAATTTTCCTGGAAAGTCGCGGCGACGACCGGGCGATAATTTTATTGAATCTGTTAAACCGGATGGTCAAAACTGAACTATCCGGCGATTTGCTCGAAGCTGTCTAATATGGCGCAAACTCTGCCGGAAGAATTGTCCACACAATGAAATAATCCGGGCAGACAACATAGTTATTCTCGACAATTTATTGAACTCCGGACGGACTTCTTCACCCGAATGGCGGTAGCATGCCTGAAATAACAGGTTGCATGCCGGTTCAAATTGACGGAGTGATATCCAAGGTAAATCGAATTCACATGATTGTCGGTCTCGCAAAAAACACGAGACGGGACGCATATTCCGTTCCTAAATTTTTTAAATCATCAGGAGCGATAATTCAAGTTTTGACTTTTCTCCCATTGGCCATAAATACCACACCATCATGATTGATAATTTACGGAAAATTTTTTCCCTTATCACCCATCAGGAAAGGAAGCAGCTGTACTGGCTGCTCCTGGCAATCCTGATTATGGGTTTGCTTGAAATTACCGGCATCGCTTCCATCATGCCGTTTATGGCGGTTCTGGCCAAACCAGAAATAATAGAAACAAATAAGCTTTTATCACACGCCTACATCCTTACCGGACTGACAAGCCACAATCAATTCCTCTTTTTTCTGGGTGTCGTGGTTCTGTTGATTCTTGTCTTCAGCAACAGCTTTGCGGCCCTTACTACGTGGCTTCTGCTGCGTTTTGTCTTTCTTCGAGGGCATGTACTCTCTAGCAGGCTTTTCGAAAAGTATCTGGGCGCGCCTTATTCTTTTTTCCTGAACCAGAATTCCTCAGAGCTAGTAAAGAATATTATTACAGAGATTCAACGAGTTGTTGTTGGAGTTTTGTCTCCTACTCTGCAAATTATTACGCGAACAGTTATTGCTTTGTGTATTTTCGCGCTGTTGATTGCCATGGACCCGTTATTGGCAGTAATTGTCTTTATGGTTTGCGGCGGACTCTACGGCACTGTTTTCAAATTGTCCAAAAAAAAATTAGCTGCGCGCGGCAAAATGTCAACCGAGGCTCAGGGACAACGATTTAAACTCGCAGGGGAGGCTTTTGGTGGGATTAAAGAGTTGAAACTGATGGGGAGAGAGGGTGAATATTTAAAACGTTACATGAAACCATCCTATGATTTTGCCGTTTGCGATTCAACAAGCCAAGCTATAACCCTTTTGCCAAAATATGCATTGGAAACCATCGTCTTTGGCGGCATGTTGCTTATAATGCTTTACCTGATTTTACTCAAAAAAGATCTTGCCCAAATCCTACCGATGCTTGTGCTATATGCCTTTGCCGGATATCGCCTGATGCCAGGACTTGATCGGATATTTCAAGGTATCTCGCAGATTCGATATCATTCCGCTGCACTTGATATAATCCACCGCCATTTCCAGATCGAACCAGACGACCGGGAACCTCTCCAGGGGAATAACCCGACCGTTGAATCCCTATCATTCAATAAAGGCATAACACTTAATAATATAACCTTTACCTATCCACAATCAGATGCAACCGTTATTAGCAATCTCAGCCTGTTTATCAAGGCGAATACAACAGTTGCTCTTGTCGGTAAAACCGGTTCTGGCAAAACAACTTTGATTGATATAATTCTTGGCCTTTTGCCCATAGACTCTGGAGAGATGTCCATTGATGGCACCTTGATTGAAGTGGCGAATTTAAGATCCTGGCAAAACAATATCGGCTATGTACCACAACAAATTTATTTGGCGGATGATACGGTTACCAGAAATATTGCTTTTGGTGTTTCTGATGAAGAAATTGACCGCGAAGCTGTGATAAATGCCGCGAAAATCGCTAATATCCACGACTTTGTATTAAATGATTTGCCCCATGGTTATGATACTGATTTGGGAGAACGGGGCGTAAGGTTAAGTGGGGGGCAACGGCAGAGGATCGGTATTGCCCGGGCTCTTTATCATGACCCAAAAGTGCTTGTTCTAGACGAGGCAACAAGTGCACTTGACGGTTTGACCGAAAACGTCATTATGGATGCAATTCACAGTCTTTCACATGAAAAAACAATTATTATAGTCGCACATCGTCTCACAACAGTTAAGGAGTGTGATTTGATTCATCTGTTAACCCAAGGATGCATAGCAGGCAGTGGAACCTACGAAGAATTAATTTCATCTTCTGCAGAGTTCCGAAAGATGGCAGAGTCAGGTATGTCTGAACCTAATAATGGATTTAAGATAGATAAGGAGTCTGAAATTGTTTGATGGCAAATCAATTTTAATCACCGGTGGGACAGGATCTTTTGGAAAACAGTTCACCAAAACGATCCTGGAAAGATTCCATCCGAAACGTCTGGTTATTTACTCCAGAGACGAGTTGAAGCAGTTTGAGATGCAGCAATTTTTAAATGATCCGGTAATGCGATATTTTATCGGTGATGTCCGAGACTTGCCAAGACTGACCCAGGCGATGAATGGCATTGATTATGTCATTCATGCCGCTGCGTTGAAACAGGTGCCGGCAGCAGAATACAACCCGATGGAATGCATCAAAACAAATATTCATGGGGCGGAGAATGTCCTCCAGGCTTCACTGGCAAACAATGTTCAAAAAGTCATCGCCCTGTCAACTGACAAGGCAGCCAATCCCATTAATCTTTACGGGGCAACAAAACTTGCCTCGGACAAGCTGTTTGTCGCCGCGAATAATCTAGCAGGCAGACATCTAACCCGTTTTGCCGCTGTTCGCTATGGCAACGTCGTTGGCTCCCGTGGATCTGTTGTGCCGTTTTTTAAAAAACTTATCGAGGATGGTGCCGAAAGTCTCCCGATTACCCATCCTGATATGACTCGTTTCTGGATAACCTTGCAAGACGGGGTGAATTTTGTCTTGAAAAACTTTGAGAGGATGAAAGGCGGGGAAATCTTTGTACCAAAAATTCCTTCCATGCGCATAACCGACCTTGCCGAATCAATTGCCCCAGGATTGCCTACACACACAATTGGCATCAGACCTGGTGAAAAAATCCACGAAATCATGTGTCCGGCTGATGATTCCCATCTTACCCTTGAATTTGCAGACCACTATGTGATTACACCAAGTATAGCTTTTATCAGAGCGATAGATTTTACAACCAACTCTATTGGTGAACATGGAAGTCCGGTTGCACAGGGCTTTGAATATAATTCCGGATCTAATCCGCATTTTCTGACTATTGACGAGTTAAGATTGTTAAACTGATTATGAAAACTATTCCATACGGTCGTCAAAACATAAACAAGGATGATATCCAGGCGGTAGTTGAAGTCCTGGAATCTGATTACATAACTCAAGGGCCGGTGGTTCCCACATTTGAAAATGCTGTGGCAAGTCACTGTGGCGCACAACATGCAGTAGCGGTCAATAGTGCCACCAGCGCACTCCACATCGCATGCCTGGTCTTAGGCGTTGGCAAAGGAGATCTTGTATGGACGACCCCGATTACCTTCGTGGCGACTGCCAATTGTGCCTTGTATTGCGGTGCACAGGTTGATTTCGTGGACATCGATTCACGCACCTATAATTTAAGCGTGGAGCGACTGGCAGAAAAACTGGCCCACGCGGAAAAGATAGGAACTCTACCCAAAGTCGTGATTCCCGTGCATATGTGTGGCCAGCCCTGCGACATGGCAGGTATTCATTCACTAAGCCAGCGGTACGGCTTCAAGATCATTGAAGATGCCTCGCATGCCATTGGCGGTCGCTATAAAAACGAACCTATCGGCAACTGCCGCTACAGCGACATCACCGTATTCAGTTTTCATCCCGTCAAGATCATTACCTGCGGCGAAGGCGGTATGGCCCTGACCAACGATACACAATTGGCCAAGCGATTACGGCTGCTCCGAAGCCATGGCATTACCAGCGATGCGGCAGCCATGCATCCTCGGACACCGGATGAAATCTGGAACTACCAGCAAATAGATTTGGGTTTCAATTACCGCATGACTGACATACTTGCTGCCCTTGGTTTAAGCCAATTGCAGCGACTGGACGAATTCGTTACTAAGAGGCAAATAATTGCAAAACGATATGACCAGATGTTATCCGGTCTGCCCGTGGTTACGCCATTTCAATACTCAGACGGTTATTCCGGTTTTCATCTCTATGTTATTCGTTTGAAGTTGACTGAAATAAATAAAACACATTGTCAAGTATATGAAGCTCTGCATGAGGCGAATATTCTCGTAAATTTGCACTACATCCCTGTGTACCGCCAGCCGTATTATGCAGACATGGGTTTCGAGACAGGATATTGCCCGGAAGCTGAACAATTTTATGCCGAAGCGATCAGCATACCGATATATCCGGGGCTGACGGAAACTCAACAGAATCAAGTGGTAACCGCATTAAGGGAGGCAACAAGCTGATGAACATCGCTATCATTCCCGCTCGCGGCGGAAGCAAACGCATCCCCCGCAAGAATATCAAGCTCTTTGCCGGCAAGCCCATAATCGCCTGGCCTATTGAAGCAGCAAAAACATCTGGTCTGTTTGATCGCATTATCGTTTCCACCGATGACCAGGAGATCGCAGAGGTGTCTAAACTTTGGGGCGCAGAAGTGCCTTTCATACGGCCGGATGAACTCTCGAATGACTATGCGGGCACCACCGAAGTCATCTCTCATGCAACACAATGGACTTTGGATCAGGGTTTAGACGTAACAGCAGTGTGCTGCATTTATGCGACTGCGCCTTTTGTTCAGGTGGCAGATCTTGTGGCTGGATTGCACATGCTGGAAACGAATGACTTGGGTTATGTGTTTCCTGTTACCGTCTTTCCCTCAGCTATCGAGCGTGCACTTCGTCAATTACCGAATGGTTTAATGGAACCATTTTATAATCAATATGTACCGTTTCGAACTCAAGATCTTGAGCCAGCCTATTATGATGCAGGTCAATTTTATTGGGGTTTGACACAAACATGGCTAGAAGGAAAGATAATTCACAAGCATGGTGCTGGCTTGGGTATCCCCAGTTGGCGTGTGGTTGATATTGATACTATCGAAGATTGGCAACGAGCCGAATTGATGTTTGAGGTCTTTAATAGCGCAAAATTCCCTGTCTAAGGACATTTTAAGATAATTATTGTCGGAGATTAATATGGTTGAAAAATTCAAAACACCCCAAGAGGAATTTTGGGCTGGTGAGTTTGGTACTGACTACATTGGCCGGAACAGCAGCGTGCAAGGCCTGGCATCAAACCTGAATCTTTTCTTAAAAGCTCTTAAACATGCGGGGTTGGTTACATCCTGCCTTGAATTCGGGGCGAACATAGGAATAAACCTGAAAGCGCTTCAACTTCTTTATCCAAGTATTCATCTGAAGGCGATTGAAATCAACCACAATGCCGTAAAGCAACTCACAAACTTGGTTGGCGAGAGCAATGTGTTTGAAGGTTCAATTCTCGAATATCCGATAGTCGATAAAGTGGATCTCTCATTGATAAAAGGCGTCCTGATTCATATTAATCCAGACATACTGGATTCTGTTTACGAAAAATTATATCAGGCATCAAACAGGCTAATATTAGTGTGTGAATATTACAGCCCCACCCCCATATCCATTCCGTATCGGGGTCATGTGGACCGCTTGTTTAAAAGGGATTTTGCGGGAGAAATGCTGGGAAAGTACCCTGACCTAAAACTGGTAGATTATGGTTTTTTGTATCGCCGTGACCCAGCTTTTCCTCAAGATGACATTACTTGGTTTCTGATGCAAAAATCATAATTAGAAAGATTTATAGTTGAATAACTTTCATTTGCTGTAAATGATTATTTATTTGAATTTTGATCAGTCTTCAGACTTTCAAAAATTCGCCGAAGGATGTACCGACAAAGATTTCAATCAATAAATAATTTCCGTCAGAAAGAAATACAACGAGGTGATTGAGATGGAAAAACCCAGAATACTTGAATGCACCTTGCGAGATGGCAGCTACGAAAACAACTTCCAATTTACCGAGGATGATACCAGACAAATTTGTAAAGCTCTTGAAGATGTCGGCTTCGACTTGATTGAAGTGGGTCACGGCATGGGACTTGGGGCATCTGAGAAAGGTAAGGGCATAGCTGCGGAAACTGATGAAGTTTATCTCCGAGCTGCTTCTGAGTCCATACATAAGTCCGATTGGGGTATGTTCTGCATACCAGGAATCGCAGAATTAACCCACATCGATTTGGCAGCACAATATGGAATGAAGTTCATCCGGATCGGTACTAATATTGAACAATATCAACAGGCAGAGCCATTTATTTCTTTAGCGAAGAATCATGGAATGTTTGTTTGTGCAAATTTCATGAAATCCTATGTTTGCCCTCCAACTGCTTTTGCTAAGTATGCCATCGAAGCTGAAAAGTTTGGTGCAGATGTGGTCTATCTTGTTGACTCTGCAGGGGGAATGCTACAGGACGAGATTTCATCTTATGTTTACGCTGTTCGGGAGCAGAGCGAATCCTTGCGGTTAGGTTTTCATGGTCACAACAACCTCGGCCTTGCAGTAGCTAATTCACTACAAGCAATCGAACTGGGAGTTGAAATAGTTGACACCTCACTTCAGGGATTTGGGCGGGGTGGAGGCAATGCTTCAACCGAACAAGTTTTATGTGCTTTGATGCGCCAAGGTATTGACATGGATATTGACCCGATTGCAGTGATGGATGTTGCTGAAAAATTCATACAACCAATGATTAAGTCGGTTGGATTAAGCTCAATTGATATGATTTCAGGGCTAGCTCTTTTTCATTCTAGCTATATGCCTACAATCGAAAAGATCTCTAAAATTCACAGGGTTGACCCCAGAAAACTGATCGTATCAGTCTGTGAAAATGATCGGGTTGAGGCACCAGAAGAGATGGTTGACGAGCAGGCCAGAAAACTTTCCAAACAGGGAGCACATGGATCCTGGAAACCTCTCTACAAACACTACTACGGAGGCGAGCAGAACTGATGTCAGAGGCTTCGTCTCTTCTTTCAAATACCTTCGCGCAGCGCTCTGGATCTACAGCCCTGATCTGTGGTGAGATTAGGCTGAGCTATGCACAGTTATATCGACGTGCCGCTTCACTGGTGGAAAGGCTTCGGCTGGATGGCATAAATCGCAGGATGACGGTAGCCGTCGAACTTAGTAATTCAATCGATTTTGCCGTGGTCTACATAGCTGGGGCTGTTGGTGGTTACCGGATCGTTCCGGTGAATCCAGCGCTGCCGGAATCCCAGAAGCAATACCTTTATGCTAATACACCCCCTGATAAGATCATTCGTAAAGGATTGCATCTTGACGACACTGCGATACTGAAAGTCCACGATAGCGGATATCATTTTGATCCTGATGCAGAGCTGATTTTTTTCACCTCTGGAACCACCAGTCAGCCCAAAGGTGTAAGGCACTCTTTCGCCAGAATGGTGGAGAATGTGTCGGCATTTAATCGGTTGGCCGGGATTGATGAGACGACTGTCATGATAAATGTCATGCCGATGTCATACATGGCGGGTTTTTTGAATACTTTACTGTCACCCCTGCTTGCTGGCGGGACAGTGATCATCACTCCTGGGTTTTCCGCAGATATGGCCCGTAACTTCTGGCCTTTGGCCATACAGCATGATATCAATACCCTCTGGCTGTCCCCAACCATGGCAGCCATGCTGGCACGTCTCAATCGCTCCGAGGAAATAACGGCTTGGACGACAAAAAATCTACATCAGATCTTTGTCGGAACAGCACCTCTACCACAGACTGTAAGGAATGCATTTGAGACTGTCTTTGGCGTCATCTGTCGTGAGAGTTACGGGATGACCGAGGTTCTACTGGTCTCCTGTCAGGTGGAAGAAGACGGGTTTTGCGATGGTTCAGTCGGCAGGGTATTGGATGGTGTCGAGATACAAACTCGCAACGCAGCAGGACACGACTTGACACCGGGAGAAGAAGGAGAGTTGTGGCTGCGTTCTCCGTACATGCTTATTGAGTACCGAATCGGAGAATGCGGGGAACCGCAACAGCCATTTTTAGACGAATGGCTACCGACCGGTGATCTGGGTCGGATAGATTCTCAGGGACGATTGTACATAACTGGTCGTCTTAAAGATTTGATTATCCATGGCGGTATCAATGTAAGTCCAAGAGCTGTCGAAGATGTATTAATTTCTCATCCCGAAGTTTCGGAGGCGGCAGTGCTCGGTAAAGCTCACCCTTTCTGGGGCGAAGAGGTGATAGCTTTCATTGCCCTTAAAAATGAATCTCCAAGCAAACTGGAAGACCTGAAATCTTATTGTCAAGCTCGTTTAGTGCCGGATGCTGTTCCGAGTCGTTTCGAAGTATTAAGTAAACTACCGATGACAGTAACTGGAAAAATCAGAAAAGAGTTGCTTCGAAAGCATTTATGATTATCGGGTTTGATCATATCGCTCTAACAACAACAGATCTTTTTGCTAGTAGAGATACCTTGTTGGCGAAGGGATATAAATGCCTTTTCTTGGAGCATGCTCTTCCAAACGATGCGCAAAAAGCCAAGTTGCTTTCACACTACCGGGAGGTTCATGATATCGCATATTTCAGTCCGGTCGCCGGCACCGGTATTGTTATTGAGGTTATTGATCACGGTTCTGAGGAAGTTGGGACTTGTGGCCCCTTTTCACTTGAAGATGATCTGTTGTTACTGCGAACAGATAATGTTAATAACGAAAAAGATTTTTGGAACAAGGTACTCCGCTTTGAGCCAGGATGTAATGAAACAATGAAGCTAACGTCTCCAGTTCCAGGCTGGTCAGTTCGGATTAAATTCATAAAAGGTACCAATATACAAAACTGCATGCTCGATTCGCCTGGTTTTACCTGCGCAGCATTTTACACAAACAACATTTGCGTTGATATAGACAAGGTGAAGATTTCAGGTGGCTGGGATATTGTCGATCCCTTCGATTTTACGGTAAATGGTAAATTTCTTAAAATAGCTATGTTTAGGACTCCCGGAGGGGCTCTATGCGAATTCATTCAGCCGGAGATTTGACATGTCACGACGAATTGTAGATCTGACGTTAGCAATCTCAGAAAGTATGCCGACTTTTTCCGCTCCCTGGCATCCGGTTGTTGAGATCAGACAACTTGGTCATCACGGGATAGAAAACAGAGAAACCCGCCGACTTGTGATCGGAACTCATACTGGGACCCATGTGGATGCACCTCTCCATTTTATTGAAAATGGTAAAACGATAGATCAAATTCCTCTGGATATTCTGGTCGGGCCCGCCAACATTATTGATCTTACCTGGGCGGATGACTCTCATGAGGTTTCCAAGGACGAACTTTTTGAAGCGATTGCTGGCAGAGATGTAACAAGATTAATACTTAAGTACGGTTGGGATTCCAAAATAGGATCAGACTCGTATTTCAAAGACCATGCATTTTTGTCTGAATCGGCATGTCATTATTTAGTCAGCGAAGGGTGCCTTTTGCTGGGTATGGATACAGCTCAACCAGATAACCCTTTAAATTGCAAAGGGAGCGAAAACGATGCCCCCAATCATAAGATCTTACTTGAAAATGGAGTTATTCTGGTCGAGTACCTTGTAAACCTCGAACTCTTGAGAAAGACCGCGGTCGAACTCGTTGTCGCCCCACTGAAAATTTCTGGTGGAGACGGTGCGCCTGCGAGATGTTTTGCAATTGAAAATTATGACGATTGAGACTTGAGGTATTTGATGAGACATACGGAACAATGGATTACCGATTGGTTTGCAAAAATCAGCAAACTTCCAGAGGGTTTTAAGTTCCAGAACTACTTCGAACTTGGGTTAATCGATTCTTTTGGGGTCCTTGAATTAATAGATGATTTGGAAACGGAGTTTGGAATCAAATTCAGTGAGCAGCATTTCCAGGATCGGCGATTTGCATCCGTCTCTGGATTGACCGAAATTGTCAGTGAACTTCTAGAGGACAAGGCTGAATTATGAATGATGAGTTCATAAAATGGGCTGACGCCTATAAGAAATTCCAGGGCGATGGATCGGAATTACTCTGGCCCAGTGAGACCCTGATTCGCCTGTTCAAAGGGAGCTATATCCCTGGCTTAGCGAAATATTTTTCCGGAAAAAAGTTACTTGACGTTGGTTGCGGCAACGGGAACAATCTTATTTTCCTGGCTGGTCTTGGCCTAGACTGCAGTGCCATAGAAGTTACTCAGGGAATCTGTGACGATATCAGCAGGAAGTTCAGGGTATTAGGTAAAGATATCGACGCCCGCTGCGGAACCAACGTTTGTATTCCCTTCGAGGAGAATTCTTTTGATTTCCTTGTCTCTTGGAATGTTTTGCATTACGAGAATTGTGAGGATGGAATTGAACAGGCTTTGAATGAATACGTCCGTGTTCTGAAGCCTGGCGGGCGCTTTTTCATCTCTACTACCGGTCCTGAACATAAGATTCTTAAAGATAGTGAACCCCTTGGAGGTCACCGATTTAGAATAGGCCGTGAAGATGATTTCAGGAAGGGGCAAGTATTTTATTATTTTGAAACTGAGGAGAACATACAGAGGGTCTTTTCCCGTTTTTTTTATCAAGTTCAAGTCGGCCGGACTCATGATTATCTTATTTCAGATATTTTAGATTGGTTCATTGTTACTGGAGTGAAAAGCTGAGTTCTGTCATGACTATCTCATATAATCGTCAAATTTTCAGTGAATCGTTGCAGGCTTTAGGTATTGTCGAGGGAGATATCCTCTTTTCACACAGTAATATTGGTTTTTTCGGTTTCCCTGAAGAGGGTCGTACGGTGGACGTGGCTTGTCATGTCATCCTGGATGCAATCTTTGATGTAATAGGTCCAACAGGGACTCTAGTGGTACCGACATTCACCTATTCTTTTCCCAAAGGACAGGTCTTCGATCCCGACATGACTCCTTCTAACTGTGGCATCTTTACCGAATTCGTGCGATCTTTGCCCAATGCTTGTAGATCTGAAGACCCCTCCATATCAGTCGCATCAATCGGCCAGATGGCCAAACTACTGACGGCCGACGCTCCGGAAAACAGTTATGGATCTAATTGCTTTTTTGAACGATTTCTTGAAGTAGGGGGCAAGGTATGCAATATGAATTTCGATGCTGGATCGACCTTCCTGCATTATGTTGAGAGAAAACTGAAAGTCCCCTACCGGTTTGACAAGTCCTTTGAGGGAATAGTCGTAAAACGTGGTAATTCCTATCATCGTAGATCTACCCTCTGGGTCCGTTATCTCTCTTCAGATGATACCCAGGCAGTCTTTGAGCCTTTCGATAAATTGGCTTCACAGCAAGGTATTTATAGGAGACATAGAGTCGGCAGAGGTTTCATCGGGGTAATTTCAGCCCAAGACACTTTTGATCTTCTTCGGAGAACACTGCCGGAGCGCCCTTGGATACTGACCAAAGCAGAACAGAATGGAACCTTTCCCAAACTTATTCCGGAAGGTTGATAAATGAAATCTATTGGTGAAGAAATCTACGCTTGGGTCAAAGATCTTTACCCAATTAACCGTAGCCTGAGTGGGGACGGAGTCCGGCAGACACTAATCTACCTCAAGGGAATCCTGCCGAATCTAAAGATCGTTGAAGTGCCGTCAGGCACCAGAGCCTTCGACTGGACTGTTCCAGACGAATGGAACATTCGTAGTGGCTTTATCGAGGATGAAAAAGGCCATCGCGTGATTGATTTCCATCGATCCAACCTGCATGTAGTGGGTTACTCAGAACCAGTTGACAGGATGATCGATCTGGACGAACTGCAAAAACACCTTTATTCTCTGCCCGAACAACCTGATGCTATACCATATGTGACCTCATACTATAAGCGTCACTGGGGGTTCTGCCTTTCTGAAAACGTCAGGAAGTCCATGGATCCAGGGGGGTATCATGTCAGGATTGATTCAACACTAGCACCGGGGTCTCTCACCTATGGAGAACTAATATTGCCTGGTAGTTCATCACAGGAAGTATTGCTGTCGACTTACATATGCCACCCGGCGATGGCCAATAATGAACTATCCGGTCTGTGCGTGGCAACGGCTCTGGCACGTTGGCTTCAGGGTTTAGATAAAAGGCGTTACACCTACCGGATTCTTTTACTTCCAGAAACAATCGGTGCTATTACTTATCTCAGCATAAATCTTGAAATGATGCGGCAAAATACAATGGCTGGTTTTGTCTTGAGTTGCCTCGGTGATGATAGAGAATACTCCTATGTCGCGTCTCGTTTTGGCAATACCCTAGCAGATAAGGTTGCGAAACACGTCCTTAAGCATCATGCCCCCGATTTCAAATATTACTCATTTCTTGATCGTGGCAGTGACGAACGACAGTATTGCAGTCCCGGCGTCGATCTGCCGGTCTGCACACTTTGTCGCTCCAAATATATGGAATATCCTGAATACCATACTTCACATGATGATCTATCCCTGGTTACACCAGCCGGTCTTGAAGGAGGCTACCAGATGGTTCAAAAGTGCATATTAGCGCTGGAAAATAATATTAAGTACCGCTGTGTGGTTCCATGTGAACCGCAACTGGGAAAACGTGGCCTCTACCCCTCACTAAGTACCATTGAAAGCAAGGTAACTGTTGCGACAATGATGAACTTTCTGGCATATGCTGATGGGGCTCACGATCTGATTGATATCAGCGAAATTATCGGTGTCTCTATCGCCGATCTTTATCCTGTAGTGGAGAGTCTCAAGGAGGTAGGCCTACTTGCAACAACCTCGGAAGAAACTGCCCCGGAATTATGAGAAAAGAGCGCAAACGAATAATGTTCAGGGTTGATTCCTCGACAACTATTGGCAGTGGGCACGTCATGCGCTGCTTGACTTTGGCCGCTGAGTTACGAAAAATAGGAGCAGAGACGGAGTTCATTTGCCGAGAACTTCCCGGGAACCTGTCCGGACTGATTCGTCAGCACGGCCACTTTGTACATCTTTTGCCAAGAAGTGAACGAACCAATCGATCTAGTGATTGGTGCTCGCATGCGACGTGGCTTGAAGTTCCATGGAAACAGGATGCCAATGAATGCCTGCTGGTCATGAAACAGGGAAGTTCTTGTGAATGGCTGGTTGTTGATCACTATGCTCTCAATCAAAATTGGGAACAGACGTTGAGACCGCACGTCGAGAAAATCATGATAATTGACGATCTGGCAGATCGTGTTCATGATTGTGACTTGCTTCTTGACCAGAATTTATATTCGGAAGAGGGTCGTTACGATGGTCTTCTTCCAATTGAGTGCCTGACCTTATTGGGGCCAAAATTTGCTTTATTGCGACCTGAGTTCAAAGAAATGCGGGCGCAGCTTAAGAAACGTACAGGCAAAATTAATCGGATCCTGGTGTTTTTTGGTGGGGTTGATGCCAGCAACGAAACCGCAAGAGTGATCAAGATTATCAGATCATTACCTCAGAAGAATGTTTTTTTAGATGTTGTGGTCGGAGCTGCAAATCAACACAGGATGGAAATCGAACAACTCTGCTTAGAAATGCCGCTGGTCAACTATCATTGTCAGGTCTGCAACATGGCTGAACTTTTAGCGGCAGCTGATTTAGCAATCGGTGCTGGGGGGGGGACATGTTGGGAACGGTGCGCATTGAAACTCCCCTCCATAATTATCTCGTTGGCTGAGAATCAGATTAGGATTGCTGAGAATCTCTCCAAGGTTGGTGCAATACAATATCTGGGCGAGTATCAACAGGTTACGTTCGATGATATCATAAACGCCCTCAAAATGTTTTTTTCTTCTCCTGGAAAACTAAAAGAAATGGCAGAAAGAGCTGGCTCTTTGGTGGATACTCATGGAGTGCGCAGGGTGATTAATTTTATGGAGCAAATATGAGAATCTCTATTCTTTGCAGTAAAGGACACCCGGTTACTTTGTTTTTGAAAAGATGGCAAAAGGAGAATTCTGATCTGCATAGCATTGAATTAGTGAATGCAAAACATGAACTATTGGGCGGTGATATTTTATTTCTTATCTCTTGTCATGAAATTATTGGACTTGATATTAGAAGTATGTATCAAAAAACCCTCGTCATCCACGCAAGTGATTTACCTCGAGGTCGTGGCTGGTCTCCTCTTGTCTGGCAAATTCTAGAGGGTCATAATTGTATTACTGTTAGCTTACTGGAAGCCGAAGACGCTGTTGATTCAGGAAAAATTTGGACCCAGAAGAAAATGTACTTAGAGGGACATGAACTTTATAACGAAATAAATGATCAGTTATTTCAGATTGAACTTGATCTCCTGAGCTTTGCGGTTGACAATTTGCAGTCAATTAAACCCCGCCAACAAGAAGTAAGTGAAGCGACCTATTATACTCGTAGAAACCCGGGGCAAAGTAAGCTAGACACAATGAAATCTATTGCAGATCAGTTTGATTTACTAAGGATTTCAGATCCTCAAAGATATCCGGCGTTTTTCGATTTTGCAGGGCATCGTTATAAAATTGAAATTTCTAAAATTACCATTGAGGAAGAGTGACAATAATATGGAGTCAATACAAATTGGCAACAGAACACTTGGTAATAAGTTTACCCCTTTTATAATTGCCGAGATGTCAGGTAACCACAACCAGTCGCTAGAACATGCCTTGACAATCGTCAAGGAGGTCGCGAGTTGTGGTGCCCACGCTCTGAAGCTACAAACCTATACTGCTGCCATTATGACTCTGGACATATCAGATCGGGAGTTCCGTATCAACGACCGGGAAAGTCCATGGTATGGACGGACCTTGTATGATCTCTATCAGAAAGCCCACACTCCATGGGATTGGCATAAACCAATTTTCGATCTTTGTAAAGAACTAGGCCTGATCTGCTTTAGTACTCCTTTTGATGAGACGGCTGTTGACTTCCTCGAAAGTTTAAATGTGCCCTGTTACAAGGTCGCTTCATTCGAAAATATCGATTTACCTCTGATCAAAAAAGTCGCTGCAACCGGCAAACCCCTGCTTATTTCCACCGGGATGGCGACAATCGCGGAACTTGATGAG
This sequence comes from Pseudomonadota bacterium, assembly GCA_018823135.1. Lineage (NCBI taxonomy): Bacteria > Pseudomonadati > Pseudomonadota > Pseudomonadota bacterium. Next base: position 70,169 of record JAHJJF010000070.1, on the reverse strand, counting down.
GCTGTCAGGACTGCCAGGGAAGCTGGTTGCAAAGATTTGATTCTTCTCAAGTGCACAAGCACCTACCCTGCTTCACCCGAAGACTCCAATCTTCAGACAATCCCACATCTGCGTGATCTGTTTGCTTGCGAGGTTGGTCTTTCTGATCACACCATGGGCATCGGCACTGCGATTACGGCAGTGGCCCTTGGAGCATCTGTAATCGAGAAGCACTTTACATTGTCTCGAGATGCTGGGGGGGTAGATTCATCTTTTTCCATAGAACCGGCGGAAATGCGAGCCCTGGTTGTTGAAGCTGAAAATGCCTGGAAGTCCTTAGGCACAATAACCTATGGACCAACAGAAAAAGAAACAGCGTCTCTTGTTTTCAGACGTTCAATTTATGTTGTTGAAGATATGAACAAAGGAGATGTGTTCACTAAAGATAATCTCAGGGTAATAAGACCGGGATATGGACTTCAACCTAAACACTATGAAGCAATCATTGGAAAGAAAATAAATAAATCGGTAACCAGAGGCACCGCTCTTTTGTGGGATTTAATCGATTAGATAAACTGTCAATGCATAATGATCACATAACATCAATTCCCGCAGTACTGCTATTGCTAGAGGAAATTTCATGAATGTCTTTTTTTTCTTTATCGGAGTCCCGACACCAATTTTTGAGACAGAGCTGGAATTAATCCGCAATCATGATAAATCTGGAGATAAAGTCTATGTACTCCAGTGTCAAGGAAATCTAGAAACTTGCCATTGGAACTTTACTTATAGCAAAAATAAATGTGCAGAGTGTCGCTCCCGCTTCAAAAATGGTTGGAGCGCCTTAAATCCGAGTGAAAATATTGAATTGAAGAAATTCCCTCCTATGAGGAAACTATCCTTTGAGGACGTTCCTCAAAATTTTGATTCGGTTGAGGAACTCAAGTCGTATCGTTACGATGGAGAAAAAATTGGGTATGGAATTGCCTCAAGCCTCATTTCAAGATTCCGTGACCATCGTTTCGATACAAATGTATACTGCCAAGATATCCTCAAAACGCTGCGGTCATCAGTGCATGTCTACGAAACACTTAAAAATGAGTTTAGAGAAAATAAACCGGACCGGCTCTATGTTTTCAACGGCAGAATTGCAAATCACTTACCCGCAATATTACTCTGTAAGCGAATGGACATTGAATATTACACCTATGAAGTCCCTCCATCTTTAAATCGTTATCTTTTACAAAAAAATGCTACTATCCACGATCCCTATGCTGTACATGAACAGATGGAACAATTATGGCTGGCTGAAGAAAGTGATCGAGAAAAAATTGCGAAATCATGGTTTGAGCAGCAAAGGGCTGGTGCCAAAAATAATAGCATTATTTCATATACTCAACACCAGAAGAAAGACCTTTTGCCGGATGGTTTTGATCCAGAGAAGAAAAATATTGCTATCTTCAACGGCACTATTGATGAATATGCGGCAATAGATTCCTATGATAATCCTATCTATAGTCCTGATGAGACAGCTGGTATAGGAAGAATACTGGAGGATTTTCAACACGACAATCGCTATATGTTCTATTTACGTGTGCACCCTCATATGAAGAAAATATCCCGTAGCAGAAATAGCCAGCTTAGGGATATCGATCTACTTGCTTCGAGATTCTCAAACCTTTGTGTTATTTGGCCCGCTGAGATTATTGATTCTTATGCATTACTTGATTCTTGCGAAAAGGTAATTACTTTTGGTTCGACGATGGGAGTTGAAGCTGCATACTGGGGGAAACCGTCCATTTTGGCCGGTGGCCAGAGTTTATATAAATACCTCGGTTGCGTTTATTTGCCTAAAAGCCATGAAGAAGTTGTCAAATTACTTAAACAGGAAAATTTACCCCCTTTACCTACTGAGTTAGCACTGAAATACGGTTACAGACAATTGTCACTATGCTCAGGCAACCCATTCAAATATTTTAAAAAAACGGGCAGAAATAGTGGAACTTTCGATGGTATCGCCATTCAACCGGACGTCATCCCCTGGGTATGGTTCAAGGTCACTCAATTTTTCAGAAGAGTAAAAATTGCTATTTCAAATCCCAGACTGCTGAGATCTATGCTTACCGATAAATAACCAAATTAAGCAGGCATTTTAAAAAAAACATCTACTCAGGCTGATAAAGACAACAGTAAAATCAAGAACGGTCCCTTTTTGAAAAACCCGATACGCAAAAGCTATATAGATGTGCCGTCAGAAAAAAAAATGACGGACTTGAAAAAAATTTTCCATCTAAGCAAAGGAATCCTGCTGTCACCAGTTTATTGGCTGCTGGCACATAAGTTTGATACACCTGGTTTGAAATTCCATAAAGAATGTGTTTTGTTCGGAATCTATTTACTCTTGAAGAGTAGAACCTTTTCATCTTTGCGCCATGTATATAATCTACTCTTCTTCCCAATGGAAACTACCCGGTATTTCGAGTTTGATTTTGTCTGGGAATCACTCAACCAGTCACCCGTCAACTGTTATCTGGATGTGTCGTCGCCCCGCATTCTTCCCTTACTCTTTTTGCATAAAAACTCTGAAGTAAAAGCAGAACTGATTAATCCCGATATAAAAGATTTTGCAATAACCGCCGGACTTATTGATGCCTGTAATCTGAGTGACAGATGCAGCCTGCATGATTGCCTGATTAATAATGTGCCTTTTGAAAATGCATCCTTTGACCTAATAACATGTATTTCAGTACTTGAACATATCCCGGATAATGATACAGCTCTCATTAAAATATGGGGTTTGCTGAAACCGGGAGGCAAACTGCTTCTGACTCTGCCGTGTCTGGCTGAGGCGACCGAACAGTATATCAGTAAAAATAAATACGGAGTGCTTTTACCCGGTGCCGATGGTTATACCTTCTGGCAACTTTACTATGACCAGAATCTCTTGGAGCAAAAAATATTTAATATTATCGGTGAGCCTGTACACAAAAAGGTCTACGGGGAAAAGCATGCGGGATCTTTTGCAGAAAATTCACAGCAGAAACGACTGCGGGGGGCTTACCCATTCTGGCGCGAACCCTTTATGATGGGCGAAGAATACACTTATTTCTCTTCAATAAAGGATCTGCCGGGAGAAGGAGTCATCGCCATGGAATTTATCAAACAATGAGTCCTGCCCTTTCAATCCAAAAACAAATCTGACAAATTGTGCACTATTAATACGGAGAATGTTTATGGCTGAAACCCTTGGGTCGTTATGTGACAAGTTGACTGTTGTCAAACTTAAACAATTTCATACAGAACAGAGTTCTGTACTCCAAAGCCTGGATGTGCAGAAAAAACAACTGCAATCTGAAATTGACGGATTCATTGCCGCTGCCGTCAGTGGAAATATTCCGCTGGAGCATTTAGTCTTTGCCTCGAATAAAATCTACCGGAAAGAAGGAAATGCTGTCGCCGATATCCAAGGATCGTTTGGCGAAGTCTTTTCCCGACTGGCTGAAATAAACTGCAACTTATGGCATGAGCAGGAAAAAGTTTATGAGTTTGAAAAGGTGCCGTCAGAACAAAAAAATACGGTGGTCAAAAATCTTGCTTTGCTGAACCTTGAGCGGAACAACTGTATTGATCGGATTAACATGCAATTTTCTGATATAATCCAGAAGAAGTGATTCAGCTAATTTTATTGGAGACATCTATATGCATTTATCTCATAGAAAAACTTGCCGGGTTTGTGGCTCTCATGCCCTCACCAAGGTGATCCACCTGGGCGAACAACACTTACAGGGTTCTTTTGTCAAGCCGGGCAAAGAAGAACCACCAAAACGCAAAATCCCCTTAACCCTCCTGAGATGCGACCCAACAAAAGATGAGCGGGCCTGTGGCCTCCTGCAAATGGAGCATACTGTCCCCCCGGAGGTACTTTATTCTGCCTACTGGTATCGATCCGGAACAAACAACACCATGCGTCGACATTTACGTGAATTAGTGGAGGAGGCTATGGAGACTTCTTCCGAAACTGCTTCGCGGGTCCTTGATATCGGCTGTAATGACGGGACCCTTTTGCAATATTACCCGGATGAGTTTGAAAAATATGGTGTGGACCCCTCTGATGTTGCGCAGGAAATAAAAGGAAATATTACTGTGATACAGGATGTATTCCCTTCCGAGGAACTCAAAAGCCGGCTGCAAGGAAACAAGCTGGATATCATCACCTCAATTGCCATGTTTTATGACCTCGAGGATCCTATTGCATTTACCAAAGGTATTAAAGATGTTTTAGCACCGGCAGGTGTCTGGATTTTTGAAATGTCCTACATGCCACTCATGCTGAAAATGACTTCATACGATACCATTTGTCACGAACATCTTGAATACTACAGTCTGGCGGTGATCGAATACATTCTGAAACAGGCCGGGATGAAAATTTTCAATGTCTCCCTTAATTCAATTAATGGGGGAAGCGTTCGGTGTTTTGCCACACATGTTAATAACTTCACATACAAGAACGAGGCGTTCATCCACAATATCAAGCAAATGCGCCAGCAAGAATTTGACATGGAACTGGATACGGATAAACCTTACAAAAATTTCCAGGATCGTATCAATGTTCATCGTGATGAATTGAAATCCTTACTTAATAAATTAAAGCAGGAAGGTAAAAAGATCCATATTTATGGCGCATCTACAAAGGGCAATACAATTCTCCAGTGGTGCGGAATTGACCAACGAATCATTGATTGTGCTGCAGAGCGTAATCCTGACAAATTCGGCGCTTTCACCCTAGGCACTGATATACCAATAGTCAGTGAGAAAGAATCTCGTGCCATGGCCCCCGACTATTATCTGGTTCTGCCCTGGCATTTCAAAGAGGAGTTTGTTGAACGCGAAAGGGAAACTCTTGCAAAGGGTATTGGTTTAATCTTTCCTTTACCTAAAATTGAGATCATAAAAACTAGCTAGATGATTTCCCGCACTGCTATTTGTTCGATTTCTTCTGGTTCAGGATAACAAATGAACGCCATAATTTTCGGAGCCAACAGTCAGGATGGTCATTATCTGAATGAACTTTGTAAACTTAAAGGTATTGAACCAATTGGAGTTTCACGATCAGGAAATTGGATTCAAGGGGATATTTCCTGTTATGAACTCGTTGAACGTCTAATCAAAAAACACCTGCCGGCTTATGTTTTCCATCTCGCAGCCAACTCAACAACCCGTCATGATGCTCTGTTTGAAAATCATGCAACAATCTCCACCGGGACACTGAATGTCCTTGAGGCAGTTAAACGGCATTCACCGGACACGAAAGTGTTTATTACCGGCAGCGGTGTTCAGTTTAAAAACACCGGTAAACCTATTTCAGAAAATGATGCATTTGAGGCAAGCAGCCCTTATTCGGTGGCCCGGATCCAATCTGTATATGCGGCAAGATACTATCGTTCGTTGGGAGTCCGTGCATATGTCGGCTATCTCTTTCATCATGAAAGTCCACTGCGTAAATCAACCCATGTAAGTAAAATGCTAACGACCCTGGCAAAACGTATTTCCCAAGGGGCTAATGAGATCATAGAGCTGGGTGATATTACTGTTGAAAAAGAGTGGACATTTGCCGGCGACATAGCAAAAGGTATTTTCACCCTGGTTGAACAAGACGCGATTTTTGAGGCCACAATAGGTTCAGGAGAGGCTTATTCAATTGAACAATGGCTGGAGTTGTGCTTTAAACTCATTGATAAAGATTGGCGCAAATATGTCAGGCAACGTGCGAATTTTATTCCTGAATATAAGCGCCTTGTATCAAATCCTGCGACTATCAACGAACTTGGTTGGTCTCCATCTGTGAAATTACCAGAATTAGCTAAAATGATGCTAAATGAAACAACTCAAAATTTTTCATGAATGGACTTAAACATAAAACATATCTCCCCTTCAGCCTGACAATTCCTAGTCAATTTATTAGTCAGAAATTATGAAAAAAATACTTCTCGGGCAATTACACGCCAATGGTGATTGTCTCTATGCTACGGCTATTGCTCGGCAAATCAAAACCGACTATCCTGGATGTCATCTGACCTGGGCAATAAGTTCTCTCTGTGTTTCAATCCTGGATGGCAATCCTCATGTTGATGAAGTATGGGTGGTTCAAATTAATAATCGTGATGAAGTAGATAATGCATGGAGACAATTTGAAAAAGAAGCTTTAGCTATGCAAAAAAAAGGTGCATTTGATGAAGTTTTTTTGACTCAAATTCGTCCCGGCAACCCCCAAAACTTCGATGGGACTGTAAGGTCCTCAATTTTCAGAGCATACCCAAGGCCAATCACCGTCCCAATAACTCCAGTATTGGTACTATCTTTAAACGAGATAGAGAATGTTCGGAAATTCGCGCAATCACACAACCTTGAAAAAAAATCATATGTGATTTTATTTGAGTGCGCTCCTAAAAGTGACCAATCACTTGTTTCGCCGATTTTTTCATTAAATGTAGCCCGAAAACTCATTTCAGAAATCCCCAATGCATGCGTAATATTATCATCAAACATCCCTATCGATTCAAAGGATAAGCGCATCATTGATGGAAGTGTCCTTTCGTTTCGAGAAAATGCCGAATTAACAAAATATTGTACTTTATTGGTGGGATGCTCTAGTGGTATTTCCTGGATCTGTACTTCTGATTGGGCAAAACCGCTGCCCATGATCCAAATTATAAATCCATTTACATTTTGTTTTGCTTCATTTATCTATGACCACAACTATTGGGATTTACCAATTGATTCTATTATAGAAATAGCGAACTGCAGTGAAGATAAACTGATTGAATGTGTTAACTCGGTTGTTTGCGAAGGATTTAACTCGGCTAGATTACAGTTTAATGAATTGATCCTTTTTAATTATTATGCCTTTTTAGTCCTTTTTTTTAGATTTGTGCGTCATGGTGAATTTCGAAGGGTTATTACTCTAATTAAATCATACTACCAGCGACACGGTATAACTGTAAATATGATCAAATCCTTTTCACCAAAATTTTTTGCCGCTATATTTAAAAAAACAATTTCATCCTCTTTCCGATGAAATATATCGGTTGCATTCCTTGACTCAATGCCTGAAAGGGACTTTTGGGGTTGAAAATAAAATACTTGTTCCCATTATTGGCTGTTAATCAGCTTTTAATCTTCGGAGATCATTATGACAACATTTCATATGATCAGGAATAGTTGTGGAAATGAAAAGATCAAAAAATATTATTGGCAACTCGGTTGATTCCCTCGCAGAAAACACTCCTTCTCCCTTTATTTCAATAATCGTTGCAACGTTAAACAACTCACAATTTCTACAACAATGCATTGAAAGCATAATTTCTCAAACGTATACTCACAAAGAAGTCATAGTAATAGACGGCGGATCAACAGACCTTAGTTTGAAAATTATCAAAAAACTTGATCATGATATCAACTACTGGGAATCAAAGCCGGATCGCGGTATTTACCATGCCTGGAATAAAGCCCTGAAACATGCAAAAGGTGATTGGGTTTGTTTCCTTGGGGCCGATGATTTTTTTCATGATGAAAATGTTCTTACAAGCCTTGCGCCTCATCTTCAGCGGGCTGAGACTCAAGGGATAAACGCTGTTTATGGCAAAGTCACGAAAGTTGACCATAAAGGTATTATTATCAGGGTTGAAGGAAAACCCTGGGACAAGGTGGGCTGGTTGATGCGACACGGAATGCCCATCCCGCATCCAGGATTAATGCACCATAAAAGTATTTTTGAAACCCGTGGTCTTTTTGACGAGTCTTTCAGAATAGCCGGTGATTATGACCTCTTGCTACGGGAACTGAAAGATGGAAAAGCCATGTTTGTTGATACGGTATTAACCGTTGTCTGCCGGATTGGCGGAGTCGCCGATAGCCGCAGCATCGAAACCCACAATGAAGTAGCTCGGGCCAGAAAAAAACTTGGCCTGCCGTTTTCATGGATCTGGGTGGCTGTGCATTTCAAAGCCCATATCAGATCTGTCTGGCGACGATTATATTCAACTTTTTAATGATGAATATGGACGTCTGTAAAAAACAAAAAAGTGTATAAAATTCCGCCCTCAGGGCTGCCTGTTTACGGCACTAGAAGGGACACAATTTTATAAAAAAATGAGTAATTATATTCCTCAGGGGCAAAAAAATGGATAATTTTGATTTTGAAAGGGCAAAGAAGCAATTTCAACCACCTGCTAGCCTACAACTGATCAAACACAGACAGGAAACAAAAAGTTCAGAAATTATTGGCATCATCAAAGATGACTTATTGTCTAGAAAAATAAACAAAGCATTATCAATTGGTGCCAGCTACTGCTTGATTGAATCAGAGATCAAAACAAAACTACTTCCGGATGTTGAATTTCATTGCACTGACTTTGATAAAGGAGCCCTGGAGTCTTTCGATCAACCAGCATTAATTAAAAAATTTATTTCTGCTACTGAATTAGAATTTCCGGAGGAAAATTTTGACTTTATAATGGCACATCAAGTATTGGAACATATAAATGATTATCCCGTTGTACTAAAATCTATAGAGAAATTTTGTCGCCCAAAAGGCATAATCTACATAAATGTACCAAACCCTTTTTCACCCTTTATCGTAGCTAAAAAAGCTGATGGAACTTTTGACAGGCCATTTATTAAGCGGTTTTTCGTGAATAATTTTAAAAAATTTAAGAAAGATTTTATGTCAAACACGGAAAAATATCATACAGGATTCACCTATAAAACTTTAAGAAAACATTTCCCTGAATCCACATATCAGGTTGTCGATAAAAGACGGACACGATTAAAACAGGAATTCTCCTCAAGTTTTCTTAAATCCCTGGTGGACTTCATTCCATCTATACTTCTGTTCCTTATCGTCCCCACTAATATCTGGATTTTAATAAAGAAATAAAGTGGCACATATGGCTATAGTCTGATTGCTTCATAATATGCCATCTGTTGTGCAGCTATCTCATCCCAAATAAACTGTCTTGCATGTTCCCTGCCTTTCTCTCCCAATTGGATTCTTCTCTGTTTATCAGCAAGTAACTCTTCAATAGCTCGTTTCAACTCCTCTGCATTGCCTGGCTCAACAAGCATTGCGGTCTCGGCGTCCACCACAGCCTCAGACAGGCCGTCAATCAGGGTGCCGATTACCGCTTTGCCTGCGGCATTTGCTTCCACCGCGGTTATCCCCCAGCCTTCAAAGCGGGACGGCATGACCAGAAACATCGCCTTCCTCAACAACTCCAATTTCCGGTCTTCACCCACCCTTCCAAGAAGATCTATCCGATCATCCAGTTTCAAATCCGTTATCAGACTTTTTAGTTTTTTCTTGTCGCGGGCCTTGCCGCTGCCGGCGATCTTCAGCCTGACGTGCCTATCATTGATCTCTGAGAAAGCCTGAAGCAATATATCCAGGCCTTTCATGTACATGTCTATTCTGCCGAGAAAAAGCATGTAGTTTTCCTCTTCAGGAACAAGATTAAAATAAATGTCGTCCACGCCGTTAGGAATATTCATCACCGTTTTTTCAGAATACCGTTCCGTAATTTTTCCCCTTAGCGCCAGGGAAGGAGTAAGAATATTTCTCGACGTTTTGAGGATACTTTTTTCAAACAGATAGGGGATGAAACCAAAGGGAAAAACAAGGCGCAAGGCATGGGAATCCATCAAATGATGGACAATGGTTACATGAGGGGCACGGACAAACAGGTTGGCATAGGATGGCGAAAAGAAGGAAGCATCCTGAACAACAATGTCAGGGGAATATTTCCTTAACACAATCGGACAGAGAAAGGAGAAACTCATGCGGCTCAATAAATACGAACAGGAACTGCCGATCCGCACATAACGTATGTTATTAATTGTTTCATTTTCAGCGCCGGGGAAATTACCGGTAATCACCGTAATTTCATGTTCGGCAGCAAGTCTTTGATTGATTCTTGCAGCCCGCAGCGCCCCTCCCCCGCCACACCAGGGATTCTGCAGATCATCATAAATTACATGGAGGATTTTCATTTGCCGGTGATCTTTTGCCAGTAATAAAAACACCAGGATCCGTACTCATAGAGAATCCACCTGGTCTGTCTGCCCTCTTTCCACCATTTCTGCGCAGAAAAAGGATCGTGCCTGGCGGCAACACTCTGGAGTTCAAATATATCTGAAAATTCATCTTTCCAGATATGCAAAGCGCGGCGGGTATGGGTCTTGCTGGTTGTAATAATGAGACTTTTGCACCCGGAAGCAATAAGTTCATTGCCCACAGCCTTAGCCTCACTCACCGTATCATAAACGTCTTCCGCGCTGATCGCGATAACCGCGCCACGTGACACTCCCAGAACCTCGAGGATCCGCAGAGGCTCCTCCTGCCATTCGCAGCAGGGATCAAATCCCAGGTCCTCAAGTTTCCGTATTTCAGCGTTTTTCCGGTTGCCGTTAATGACAACCTTATCCGCATAGCCGCTGTTATAGAGTTCTGCCGCCTCCATCAGGCGCGAGAAATATTCCATGCCGGTGCTGAGCACAACCACCGCGTCGGCATGCACGGGTTTTTCATCGGCTATCAGAAAATTGGCAATCGGGGGAAGAAAGACTCCCGGCAGAAGAAAAACCAGGATGAGGCAGAAAACCGGAAGCACCCCGAAAATAATCAGTGCTTTTCGCAAAGGTTTTCCGGGTATGCTTTGATGGGGGAGCAACATTGGATTATTCCGTATGTAGCTTGATGGTTTTAAGCAGACTCTTCAGGGATCGGAAGACCCGCCGGATTTCGTCAAGATTATTGATATGCTTCAGGGTCTGGAGAATATAGCCGGGCCGGAAATAAAATTCCCGATAAACGCGGGCAAGGATGTGCTGAAGTTCCTCGCGATCCATGTCCATGGTTTTAACCACCGGTCCGTGGGTCATATCGAATTCATTAAAGCTCTTGGCAAGGATCAGATCGTTTTCTTTGGCATATTCATAAAGCGAAGTGCCGGGATAGCTCATATTGATGGAAAACTGCACCTGATCCGGGGAGAGTTTTTTGGCAAAGGCAATGGTCTGCTCCACGGTTTCCCGGGTATCATACGGGAAGCCGAACATGAACCCACCCAGGGCCTGAATCCCGTGTTTTTTCACCATGGCGACCCCTTCTTCAATCTGCTTGAGGGTCAATCCCTTCTTGATCTTGTCCAGGACCTCCTGAGAACCGCTTTCAACCCCGAGTCGAATCATCCGGCAACCACTTGCCTTCATCTCGGCAAGCATCTCGTCATCCAGGGTGTCAACCCGGCCGTTGCAGGTCCAGATGATGTCTATTTTTTCCTTCCTGAGCCTCTGGCAGAACTCAATGACCCTTTTCTTGTTGGTGGTGAAAGTGCCATCGTCGATATTGATTTCCTTAAGACCGTAGCTGTCCACCAGGTGATGAATCTCGGCCATGACATTATCGATGCTCCGAAAGCGTTGCTTATGACCGTACATGGCTTGCGGCCAGAGACAGAACGCGCAATGGAACGGACAGCCTCTGGAAGTCATCATATTCATGAAAGGCTGTCTGGTGAACCAGGCCTCCACATACCAGTGCCAGGGCACGGTCTCTCTATCGGGAAAGGGGATTTCATCAAGTTTCTGGCAAACTTCACCGTCGCCGTTATCGACAACTTCACTGCCACGCCGGAAAGTAATTCCCTTAACCTCACTCAAATCAACAAGATTGGAAACCACTGCAGCGATTTTGGTGTCGAATTCATGGCGGATAACCACATCGATTGCCGCACATTCCTCAATCACTTCTTTATGGAAATATGTGGCATGGGGGCCGCCGACAATGATCACCGCCCCGGTGGCATCCTTTAAGGCCTTGAGATTTTCATAATCAGCTTCGATGGACGGAGTGGTTGTTTCCATGAAAATCGCGTCAGGCTTTGCAACCCTGGCATGTTCAAGAGTCTGGGGCAGATCATAATCCTGAATTACCGAATCGATATAGGTTACTTCATGCCCGGCAGCTTTCAACTGCGCCGCGCTATAGCCTAAAAATATCGGGTATTGCAGGAATTTATCACTTCGATGCTTGATAATCCTGTTCTGGGATCGGGTGCCGAACCCTTTCCCCGGCCACGGTGGATTTATGATGAGTACGCGCATATATTTCTCTAAACCTTTAAAGCGGGAGGATTAATTTTGGTCAGCATATAGCCCAGTATCTGCGAACAATATCCGGTAAAAAGAAGTATCATAATCAATGGAATTTTCTTGTCAGTTTTATACATATGAAGAATATTTTTAATTGACCATATTCGGAGTTTAACAAAATCGCGACGCTGCGTCACCTTTGTAGAAAACAGATAACTGCTCACCCCGCGGCGATACTGCCAGCGGAGAAAACCCATGAAACTGGTCCTGGGGGCGTGATGCACAATAATTTCCGGACAATATTGTATCCGGTGTCCGGATTTACGCAAGCTATAGGCCAGTAAAGTATCTTCACCACCCGGATACGGGAAGGTCTCGTCAAAGCCGCCGGCTTCATGAAACACCTCCCTCGACATTGCACAATTACACGTGCTTAAGCTTTCAGTGTAGCCATTTTGATCCACCGGCCAGATTTTCTCATAGCCCACCAATCCACCGGCCGGGAACCCCAGTGCGGAGATCGAATCGCCCAGATACGTTGAAGAGGGCAGGACAAGTCTGCCCATTACGGCTTCGGTCTCCCCTTTCTCAAATCTTTTTCTTATTGTATCAAGCCAGCTGGCGTCCACCCGGCAATCACTGTCGGTAAATACAAGAATTTCACCGGTAGCCCTTTGTGCGCCGACATTTCTGCACACCGCAGGTCCCTGGTTTTTTGGCGATTCGATAATCGTCACATCGAATTGTTTTACGATAGAAACACTGTCATCGGTTGAACAATCATCAATAAGTATTATCTCAAATAAACCGCTGAAAGTCTGATTCTTGAGTGAAGTGAGCAGATCAGCAAGGGTCTTTCCTGCATTATAAACAGGGATAATTATAGAAAATTGCATTGTGTTGGTTAAAAAATTACCCATAATAAGGTGAGGGATTTTCAGTGTGATGACGCATAATACCAGTTTTGGGAAAAATATCTGTATCAACCGTCTCAGGCCAGGAATTAAAGGAGATCATTTTTCCAGAGCATTTCAGTATGCACCAGCACGCCTTGAGAATACAAATGCATTGGCGGAAAAAAATCGACTATCATTTGGTCCAGATAATCCTTTTGCAGGCCTTCTTTCACAGGGGACATCAGCAACCAGTGTATTTTATTTTCTACTATATATTCCTTGAGGAGTTTATAATCACCAACTTTTTCGACATAAATAATTTTCGGGAATGTCGAAAGTTTCCAGAAAAATATCGGGTCTCTAAGATGAGGTCCATTAAGATAAAGGCTGGGAAATATCAGGAGTTGCTCATCATCCTTTACATATTCATTAATAAGCCCCACCTTTTCCAGGGAGGTCCGGGCGAGCAATATTTGCCCTGCATCCACTTCCTCAAAATACTTGATGTAGGAAAATTTCAGGACCGGCACAATCAATATCAGAATCAGGATCGCACCTGAAAGCAGGGTCTTGTGGCGATATTTCACTTCCCTGAAAATTAACGGAAATCTATCAATCCATGATGAAAGAGCCGACCATCCGTAGGCTGCAATGATTGCCAAAGCGGGAAAAAGAATTATATTGCCCCAGGCCGGTTTTCCTTTAGAGATGCTCAGGATCAGGTATCCCGGTACAAGCAGGATAATTGGCAGAAGACGTACCGGTTTCCACGAAAGCCTGCCTTTTGCAGTGAATAGATATCTATTCTTATAAACAAGAACCAATAAACCCAGAACCAGGAGAATAAAAACCGGCAAGCCTGAATCATCGGGTAATTTCAACAGATAGTACCATTGTCCGGCATCAAAACCGCCCGCCTCTATTGATTCACCGATAAAAAATGCCTTAAATCCTTTGACGCTCCTGGAGAAAAACAAAAACCACCAGGCGGAGACAATGAATGCGCTGCCAAACACCATGCCCAGGCGCTGCAGACAGCGGCCCTTCTTGAAATCGGCAACGATAATCAGAAAAACTGCAGCAGCATAAAAAAGCGCATTCTCCTTGCCCAATAATGCCAGCCCCAGAAAAACGCCACACAACCATTCTTTTTTTCTTGTCCTCAAAAGGATGTAAAGAGCTGCAATGCAGAAAAAGGCAGCCACCGGATCACGTTTTATCCAGGTATCATAAAAGATCGCTCCGGGCATGAATGCATGAATAATACCGGTGAAAATTGCGATCCGTTGCCACTAAAGATCCGCAACCAGCAACAGCAGAAGGATGAAAGTTACACTGTTCAAGAAAAGGCTCAGCAATTCCATCCTGATTTCAAATCCCTCGATCAGGGGAGAAAGTTGTCTGCCGATTTCCATGTATATCGGCGGGTGCCGGAAATATTGTTCCAGAAACAGAGTGCCGTGACCGGCAAGAGATTTTAAGGCGCAGAGGTTCCAGGCCTCATCCCAGGAAAGGATATGACCAAGCTGAAAAAGCCTGGGCACAACAAAAAATGAGAGGATAAGCAGGACCATCCCAAAGGAAAGAGATCTTCCGGGATAGCGATTCAGATCGCTTTGGGCATAAAGCATTATATGGGATGTCGGTGCGTGTTTATTCACATTGATGATCTTGAAAATATACGAATGCTTATGATAAATTGGTTGAAAAATCGAAATATTATTATGAAGTTAATCATCCGATACATTATACTCTTTAAGTACTTTTTATAAACAGTTAAACTCCTCCCAAAACTGCAAATAATCTTCAAATAAAGTCTCATCACATGGCCGATACAATTACCAAAGATTTCACCTTAAGTATCATAATCCCGGTATTTAACGAACGGGACACTATTGAAGAAATCCTCGTCACTGTTCTTGCAACTCCGTATAAAAAAGAGGTTCTGGTTGTTGACGACGGGTCTTCGGATGGGACAAGAGAGCTTCTTTCTTCCTTCACCCACCCGGAAGTGCGGGTCATAATGCATGAACAAAACTCCGGTAAGGGCAGTGCTCTTCGCACCGGTTTTGCCAATGCTACAGGCGATATCATCCTTATTCAGGACGCGGACCTGGAATACGACCCAGGTGAGTATCATATACTTTTGCAGCCGATCCTCACCGGCAGAGCCGATGTTGTCTACGGCTCGCGATTTGCCGGATACGGCGCCCACCGGGTCCTCTATTTCTGGCATTCCATCGGGAACCGCTTTCTGACGCTTCTTTCGAACCTGTTTACCGACATCAATCTGAGCGACATGGAGACCTGCTACAAAGTTTTCACAAAAGAAGCGATTAAGGGAATTACCATTGAAGAAAACAGATTCGGATTCGAACCGGAAATTACCGCGAAAATAGCTAAAAAGAATTTGAGGATTTATGAAGTTCCGGTCTCATATTACGGCCGCACTTATGAACAGGGCAAGAAAATCAACTGGAAAGACGGCATCCGGGCCGTGATCTGCATCCTCAAGTATAATATCTTCCGATAATCAGTTTCAAACACCTAACTCAGTAAAGTTAAAAACAAAAATGCCTCAGTTGTAGTTGAAGAAAATCATAAAAGCATTCAATTGAGCCGCCAATAGACTCCAAACGAATTGAATTCACCAAGCGCGTGATGCCGGTTAAATTGATTGAGACTTTTTCGTAATCGGATCTCTAATAATCCGCTATTACTACTATTTACTTGCAAAAACAAAAAAGTCGGGTATATTATGAAAATTAAAAATTATCAATGTGCCTGGCATATTCCAATTAACGTCGTTTCCCCTTCCTAAAAGTATCATTACTCCTTTAGAAGAGATGTCGCTTGAGTTTTTGCTGATCACTTGAAGGAGTGTCTGAACAGGCCTCTATCCGACATTAGTGCAGACATACAAGTCGACTATCATATTAGTTCCTGTTCATTCATTACACCCAAACAAACTTGACAGATGAGTATATAAACTAACGACCCGTCCTCTTCATCAGGATAGATGGATCGGTCCCTCTGCTGTCGGACAAACACAAAGAGACATAATTTTATGAGTTTCACACAATTTAAGTTCAACCCCCAGATTGTCGCTAACATTGAAGCATGCAACTACACCACACCTACACCTATCCAGGTGCAGGCGATCCCTATTGTTCTCAACGGACATGATGTATTTGGCCTGGCCCAGACCGGCACAGGTAAAACCGCAGCCTTTGTTCTGCCCATCATCCAGAAAATTATCGACGGGTCACGCAGAACACCCCGCGCCCTGGTCATTGCTCCTACCCGAGAACTGGCAGAGCAGATTCATACTGATATCTGTAAGCTTGCCAACAAAACTGGAATTCGCAGTATCTCTATCTACGGCGGCGTCAGTAAATTTGCTCAGACCAAGAAACTTCGGGAAGGCGTGGATATTATCGTAGCCTGCCCGGGTCGCCTCCTTGATCATCTCAGTGATGGCGGAATAAACCTCGCTAAAATTGAAACCCTGGTTCTGGATGAAGGTGACCACCTGTTTGACATGGGCTTTCTCCCTGCGATCCGACGTATAATAAAATATTTGCCCAAAAACAGACAAAACCTGCTTTTTTCGGCCACCATGCCAAGTGAAATCATGAAGCTTGCATCGGATATCCTTAAGGATCCTAAAACAGTCCAGATTGACCACGAAAAGCCTAAGGATACAGTTTCGCACAAACTTTTCTCTGTGGAATCAAACAAAAAAACAGCGCTTCTTAAGGATATAATCTCCAAAACTGATATGGGGGCCACCCTCATTTTCACCAAAACCAAACATCGAGCAAAAAGCCTCGCGGAACAGCTGCAAAAGGCAGGCCATAGTGCGACATCCCTTCACGGCAACCTCTCGCAACAGAAAAGACAAGAGTCCCTTAATGGTTTCAAAGAGGGCACATTCAAACTCATGGTTGCCACTGATATCGCTGCCCGTGGTATTGATGTGACAGGCATCTCACATGTTATCAACTTTGATGTGCCTGATACTGTTGAGGCTTATACTCACCGCATCGGACGCACCGGACGCGCATCGCTTAAAGGCGAAGCTTTTACCTTTGCGGGTCGTGAAGACTGGAAGATGATAAAAATGATTGAACGCTCTTTTGGCAAGGAAATCGCTCGCGACAAACTGTTCAACATTGGCGAGCTGGTTCCCGACAAGCGCACCCAAAGCACGCCCATAAGAAAAGAGGCGAGTTCAACACCAAAGAGAAACGACCGATTCAATCGTCACGAAGATCAAGGCAGGAATAACACAAAATACAAAAAGACCGGGAATCGACCACAACGTCGTGACCGGGCCGCGCAGTCGGCTTCAGGCAGTGAAAACATCTTTCTCTCACCTGGCCGTCCAAGAGGAAACCCGGCTCGGGGAATGTGAACAGTAATAATAAAAGCATTTATCCCTCACAAGGGGATTAAAATAGGTGCCCTTTTGGGAAGCATTCCCGAGGGGCACTCCAATAAGTTCTGAATTCAGAAATTGGAACAATAGCGATTCTTCATACTCAAGGAGAGCAACAAAATGGCAACTACAACTATAAATGCCGGAGAAGAAATTGATTCAGGGTGTCTTAAGTGTAAAACACTAACCAACCACACCATTATCGCAAAGGTGGAAGAAAAAATTATTAAAGTGCAGTGCAATGTTTGCGGCGGCAGACATAATTACCGCCCTGCCGAGCCGGCCACAACAAAGAAGAAATCAGATTCAGCCAAAGGTCCTGCTTCCAAGACTCCAACGAGCCGATCGATAAAAACAGCAAACGATAATTATTCAAAAATTCTGAAAGGTCGGAGCATAGATCAAGCAATTCCTTATACCATGACTTCCCTCTTTGACACCAATGACCTGGTCAATCACCCCACCTTTGGATTAGGTATTGTCACAGCGACAATTTCACCAAACAAAATTGAATTGACTTTCAACGAAGGACCAAAAATCTTTATTTGCCAACTGAAAACCCTTGCTCAACTGTCAACGGGAAGCGGCTTGAAGGCAAAAAAGAAAAAAAGGGTACGGAAAAGCATTGAGCCTGAAATGTAGTCACCTCGTTTTATATTCAGTCAAAAATGCTTTGACTTTATTTATATCATCAGTAATGTAAAGGGTAAAATCAGCGTTTCAGACTCAACAAGTCAGGCAAAACGCTGCTGCAAAAAACATGCTGGCATGCGCGAGCACAAAGCAAACGTCAGATTCTTATCCAGTAATCTGAAAATTCATGTCAAATGGTTATCCATTTGAACCACTCAACAAAGGAGTACTCGAAATGGCAGAGGGAACAGTAAAATGGTTCAATGCGTCAAAAGGCTTTGGTTTTATCGAACAAGATAACGGCAAAGACGTATTTGTTCACCACAACGCTATCAAAATGGAAGGCTATAAAACACTTGAAGAGGGACAACGGGTTACTTTCGACATCGTCGATGGCCCCAAAGGTCCGGCTGCAGAAAATGTTGTCCCCCAGTAACAACTGATATCGACATTGCAAAGACCCCGCACAGCGGGGTCTTTTTTTAGGGCAGCATCCATAACGCCCAGCACCCACCAATAACAAGGACAAAATCTTGGCCAAAACAAACTATACATTCGAAAAACGCCAGAAAGAATTGGCAAAGAAAAAAAAGAAAGATGAAAAGAAACAACGCAAGCATGAGAAACAGGATACCCCGGCCGAGGAACAAGAAACACCTTCTCTGCAGAAAGATTAACCTCCATTTCTGCTTTTTCATCAGCCACGCAACTCTAATCCCAGGAGAGATATCCCCTCTCTTTCCTTAATTTTTCACACTGAACCGCAATAATAATTCACGCTTCCCTCACCAGAAAGATCATGCCTTCGAGTTAGGGAAATTCAAGCCACATTCTTTGCCGGCCAAGCTTACTTTGCCCACCAGTTTGTTGCATGACAAAAAAAACATCCCTACATAAAAAAAATCTTGCTTTTATTTAAAAAACGGCTAAAATGTATTCTTAGTTGGGCAGTCGCTAGTTGTAGTAATATATTACAAAAAGTTTACCGCACAATCCTTACGAAAAGGTCGTGCGGTTTTTTTGTTTTAGCGAAGCAGACTGCTGGTCGATTATCAACACGATAAACCGGCCGATTATTATATAAACGGTTCCCACGGAACTGTCTACAAAAGGAGTAGTACAAGATGGCAGAAGGTACAGTTAAATGGTTTAATGATTCAAAGGGTTTTGGTTTTATTGAGCAGGATGGTGGTGCGGACGTATTTGTTCACCACTCAGCCATTCAGGCACAAGGATTCAAATCCCTTCAAGAAGGCGCTCGTGTTTCCTTTGAGATTGTTGATGGCCCCAAAGGTCCGGCAGCCGATAAAGTAGTACAGCTGTAGAACTTTATCACGACCATTACAAAAGCCCCGCATCATGCGGGGTTTTTTTTTCGTTCTGCCTCCAACGCATTGCATCCCCACCACAAGTTTTTTCTTGTGGCTTTTTTATTATATAAGGACAGACCATGATAACCGCATCCAATGTCGCGCTCTCCTATGGCAAAAGGGTAATTTTCCAGGACGTCGATATAAAATTCACCCCCGGCAACTGTTACGGCCTTATCGGTGCCAACGGCGCCGGCAAATCCACTTTTTTGAAAATACTGGCAGGTCAGCTTGAGCCGGATCGCGGCCAGATCAGCAAAGGCCCGAGACAGCGACTCGCCTTCCTTAATCAGGACCAGTTTGCCTTTGACGAGCACACCGTTTTTAACACCGTGATCATGGGCCATAAAAAACTTTTCAAGCTAATGGCTGAACGGGAAGCCCTTTACGCCAAGACCGAATTCACCGACGAAGACGGTATCCGCTCCGGAGAACTGGAAGCGGAATTCGGCGAAATGAATGGTTATGAAGCGGAGTCAGAGGCGGCAGTACTTCTCAGCGGCCTTGGAATTACCGAAGAGATGCGATCAAAAAAGATGAAAGAACTTGAAAGCGGTGATAAGGTTCGAGTCCTTCTTGCCCAGGCGCTTTTCGGCAACCCCGACATCCTCCTGCTTGATGAACCCACCAACCATCTGGATTTGCAATCAATTAACTGGCTGGAGGATTTCCTCGCCCGCTTTCAAAATACAGTAATTATCGTTTCCCATGACCGCCACTTCCTCAACCAGGTCTGCACCCATATGGCAGACATTGATTTCGGGAAAATTACGGTATACGTCGGCAATTATGATTTCTGGTATGAGGCAAGCCAGCTCCATTTCCGACAGAAGGAAAGTGAATCCAAAAAAGTTACTGCCAAGGCCAAAGAGCTCAAGGATTTCATCCTGCGCTTCAGCTCCAACGCCTCAAAGGCAAAACAGGCGACCTCAAGGAAAAAACTCCTGGAGAAACTCACCATCGAGGACATGCCGGTCTCTTCCCGAAAATACCCCTACGTTGTTTTTCAGCCGGAACGGCCATGCGGCGATGTCATTCTTGAAATCGAAGGCCTTTCCAAGACAGTTGACGGCGTCTCGATGTTTCAGGATCTCACTCTCAACATAAATAGAGGCGACAAAATCGCCTTTGTCGGAATGAACACTCTGGCTAAAACCATATTGTTTCAAATACTCGCAGGTGAACTAGAACCGGACAGCGGCAGTTTCCGCTGGGGAATCACCATCAAGACCGCGTATTTTCCCAAAGAGAACAGCTCTTATTTCGAAAATGCCGACCAGGATCTCATCGGCTGGCTCAGTCAATTCGCTCCAGAGAAATCCGATAAGAGTTTTCTCAGAGGATTCTTGGGAAAAATGCTTTTTTCCGGGGAAGAAGCCTTGAAAAAAATATCGGTGCTTTCCGGTGGCGAGAAGGTTCGCTGCATGCTCTCCAAGATAATGCTTGCCGGCGCCAATACCATCATCCTCGACGAACCAACCAACCACCTTGATCTGGAATCAATCACCGCGCTGAACAATGGCCTCATTGCCTACCCGGAGGTTGTTCTCTTTGCCAGTCATGATCATCAGTTCGTCTCCACCGTTGCCAACAGAATAGTTGAACTTAAACCTGACGGCTTTGTTGACGTGATGATGGACTTTGATGATTACCTGGCGTCCCGCGAAGCGGGTTTTACCGATGTGATCATCGAGTCTGTTAACCAGGCAGCCTAAACATCCAGGTAAGTATTGAGACCGCTGTGAAAAAGAAACCATTCCCTCCTCCCGGGCAAGACAAACCAAGAATCCAACCACCGGCTCCAACGAACAAGTCGGTGTTTTCTTTTTTCAACATCCTCAAACCGCTGATCCCTGATCCGGGCAGACCCGTGGCCAGATCTATTCTGCAGAACTCACCCCTTGCCCATCTTATTTACGAAGAAGAGCTGGAGGCAAAAAACAAGGCCCTTGACCTTCTCTGGAAACATTTCCGACTGCCGGGAGTTCCGGAACTGGTTATCGGTTCTCCAAAACCCCGCAAATACCGGACCACCACAAAAAGAAGAACCACCTACAAAGGATCAATCCTTTATTTGCTGTCCGGTGACGGAACTACCCAGAAGAACCCCTTTATCGAATCTCCTCTTGAACCTTGGGAGCACAGCAGAATATACGCGTTTCTTCAAAAGAAAATAAGTGACCCGGTTTTCAAACTGGTAGCCACCCACCTCAACTACATAATCATTCGGGGCAGTTATGCCGAGCAGGCAGTAATCTTCAACGTTGACACGATGAACGGCCCCCTGGTCCGTAAGCTGAAAATCCTGGCCAGTCATCTCCAGAAGCTCTCGACAACAATTACCGCCGCCCATATTTACCCGGACCCAAGTGGCTCGGATTATTATTTTGAGGAACGGCAACCTGCCGATCTCCTCCATCTCAAAACCCTGTTCGGCAAAGGACATCTTTCCGTCACCCACCAGGACTGCAGGTATTCCTTCCACCCTACCTCCTTTTCACAGGTCAACGAATCCATGGTGCCGTTAATGCTGGACACGGTCAGCCAACTTCTGGAACCGACAGACGACGAAGACCTGCTGGATCTTTATTGCGGTTATGGGCTTTTCAGCCATAACCTGGCCCCCAGGTACAGAAATGTCTTAGGCTTGGACGCGGAAGGCCCATCGATCAATTCGGCAATGGTTAACAAAAAACTGAACCCCGCTTCCCGCAACAGCCGTTTCATGGCTCGCCGCATTACTGAAAAAACCATTGAAGAGATTCGACTACCCAAGGGGAAGGAAACCATCATCCTCGATCCCCCCCGAAAAGGACCGGCGGAAGGGGTTATTGCTGCACTATGCCAGCGAGCACCGCAAAAAGTCCTCCATATCCTCTGCGGTGTTGACCAGATAAAGGACGCAATCAGACAATGGCAGACGGGAGGCTATGCAGTCACCCGTGTTGTGCCCCTTGATATGTTCCCAGGTTCCGCCAACCTTGAAGTCCTCATTCTGCTTACACCCTCATCCTGAAACACCTCCGTATCAAATTTCCCTGAGTTCATGCTGCGCAAGTCTTACTGAGGTATATTGATTCCCTTTGAGCTGCTATTGATTCAGAACTGCTCAGCAGGCATTTCGGGCCTTTCACAAATCTTTTCAGAAAAAAAAATTCTGATCACGCCTCATTATCCAGAAATGAAAGTCATGACCACTCAAAAAAAAATCTGGCACTGAACATGAAAACTATTTATACTTTTAAAGAATTTACGCAAAACACCGATTAAATAAGAGCAAACAATACGCTCACCTTTATTTATCCATTAATATGAGTCCAAGAAGCCAATTTAAATAAAATCCAGATGAATATAACAGTTATTACCCTTATTATCGTATCCCCTTTGCTTGGAATTGTCTCAATACAATACCTCCGGACACGAAATCTTCTCAAGAAATACAATCTGATGCTCAATGAAGTTGATGAGAATAATTTCCTGCTCGCCAGGCAGTCAGGAAAAGAAGCCATGCGAATCGAACAATTGCTCAAAGAGGTCGCCGGTGGCAATCAAAAACTTCGTGAAGTTGAAAGAGAAAAAGATGTTTTGATTCGCTACATCAAGAGTAACTCCAGGCTTGAAAAAAACCTGAGTCGCTGCGATCTTCTCAAAAATGATCTTGATTCTTTTCAGCAGAAAATAGCTCTTTTTCAGGAACAACTCAAAGGAAAGCGACAGCAGCTGGATAAACTGATTTCATATCTCAGCAAAACTGATATGCTGATTGTCAATAATAAAAAAATTCTCAAAAACCGTTACATGCATCTTGAGGAAATCGAGCAACGTCTCCTTGTACAACAGAATGAATTCCAATATGCCTTACAGAGTAGTCGAAGTCATCAGCAGATCGACTCTCTGCAGAATGTAGAGGAATTGCGGAATTCATCTCATAAAGTCAATTAGAACCGCTCCCCTATTCGCCAGAATACCCACACCCCGCCTGCATTATTGCATTGTTCGTTGTCCAAGAAACACTGATAAAGCAAGCCCTACTTTCATGATTTTTCCTATGCGGCATGGATGATTTTTTTCTCATCTGTTACCCAATAACGCAATAATGCAAGCCTGACCCTAGTTCTTCTATTTAAGTTCCAGAACAAGCCGTTTAGGGAAACATTTATCCCCCAAGACCATCCGTAACATCATGATCCCTTTAAGGGTGATCTGGCTTGATGCAGTTGATGAACACGGCTGGTATGAACTGAGAGACCCTCTTGCCCGACTCAACCTGCCCCGCCCTGTTAAATTCCGTGTAAGGCCGTTTAGCTTCAATGAATGGGATCAACTTATTGAGAATATGACCGAATGGTACAGGCCATATTTCCAGTTTGCCGTTCATACGGGCTTAAGACCTTCTGAGCAGGTCGCTTTAAAATGGATAGCCGTTGATACTGAATTTATCCATATCGAGCTAAGCCGGGTCAGAAACATGGAAAAGACAGAGCTTAAGACCGAAGCAAGCCGAAGAATGATTCACTTGCGCCCTACCCTCATAAAGATCCTTGAACAACAAAAAGCGCAGACCAAGGATTTTAACAGCGAATATGTATTCCTGAACATGGACGGTAAGGTGGTTAATCAAACGAATCTCAGTAGTGTATGGCGGCTGGCAATGAAGAAAAGCGGTTTAACTTTCCGGCGCATGTATGAAACCAGACACACTTTTGCTTCCTGGGCGATGTCTTTGGGTGAGAATCCCGGATGGGTGGCAAGAACTTTAGGCCATGTGGATACATCAATGGTTTATCGAACTTACAGCCGTTACATTCCGAATCTTACCAAGCAGGACGGATTGGCATTTGAGGGCCGTTTTACTGGGGAGTAGAAAAAACAATGGGCAAAATAGTCACAATCTTAGTCACAATTGCGATTATCCTGCCCAGCAGAACAGCTTAACAATTTGGAATTGCTAAATATTATTTGGTGATCCCTACGGGACTCGAACCCGTGTTACCGGCGTGAGAGGCCAGCGTCCTAACCACTAGACGAAGGGACCGTCATTGATTATAACGAAGCGCAATATCTAAATGATACGGGGATATTTGTCAAGACAATTAACCCCGACCACTCAGGAAGCAAAGGCCTTGCCTTTCAGGACAGCCTCATCAAGCACCTTTTCATTCTTCTTCATCTCACCGCGACTGTCCACACCCTTGACCAGCATTTCACCGCCATATTCCATTCCCATGGCATCATAGGCGTAACGCATGGTGAGTATCGCACCCTCAAACACCCTCTCCCCTTTGGTCGCGGCAACCGAGACCAGAAACCCTTTACGCTCCGGATCATCCAGCCAATCACCTTTTTTCTTGAGCAATCGTTTGCGGCTCCATAATGCCTGAGTCCTATCGACAAACGCTTTTGCCTGGGCGGTGATACCGTAAAAATATATGGGAGACGCAAGGATAATCCGCTTTGCCGCAATAATCTTATCGTACAGAGGCTGCATATCGTCATCCACCACGCATTTTCCGGTCTTGTCACAACCGCCGCAACCTATGCAGGGACTGATTCTGAGGTCGGACAAACGGATTATTTCGGCATTGCCGCCCTGCGCTTTAACTCCATCAAGTACGGCGTTTAATAATATCTCTGAATTGCCGCCCTTGCGCGGGCTTCCCAGAATAGCCAATACCTTCATGATCACTACCCTCTATTCTTTGTATTCTAACCACGACCATAAAAAACCGTCTCATTTTCCAAACGCATTTTCACGGAATCAGTAATAAACCTCGAGCCACATCGCCATCGCCAGTTTCCATGTTCAGTACTCGGCTTATTCATTCGACAATCTCCACCGAAACCCAATACATCCTGAAGAGGAATAATCGAGATACAGGCTGTGGAAGAAAGCGCCAGCCGGATAAAATCCCAATGAATTTCACCAGTGCCATGGCAATTCGCATAGCGTAGAACTTTCTCCTTGTTTTGCCGTGCAACGGTATTGCTGAAATACCACCCCACACAGGTATCATTATCATGGGTGCCGGTGTAAACAAGGCAGTTCGAAGACTGAAAATTATGCGGCAGATACGGGTTTTTTTCATCTGAATCAAAGGCAAACTGCAATATTTTCATGCCTGGAAAGCCGTAATGATCGCGCAACTCCTCCACTTCCGGAGTGATAATCCCCAGATCTTCGGCGATAATCGGCACCTTACCGAGCTGTTTCAGCATTTCATCAAAAAATTCCGTCCCAGGACCCTTGACCCAGCGTCCGTTAATCGCGGTTTCTTCGGCTTCGGGAATTTCCCAATAGGACTCAAATCCCCGAAAATGATCAATCCGGGCGATATCAACCATTTCGAAAAGACTTCGCAACCTTTCCACCCACCAGGCATATAAAGAAGCATTATTTTTGCCCTTGGCCAGTTTCCATTTATATATGGGATTCCCCCAGCGCTGACCGGTCTCACTGAAGTAATCCGGCGGCACCCCGGAAACATGGGTTGGTTTATGGCTCAGGGAATCAAGCCTGAAACAATCCTGATGAGCCCAGACATCGGCGCTGTCCAGCCCGACGTAAATCGGCAGGTCTCCTATAAGAGTGATCCCGGAAGCTGTGGCATACTCACGAATTTTTGCCCACTGATCGAAAAAACAAAACTGCACGAACTTATGAAAAAGTATTTGTTTTTCAAGCTGGTATTTATGAAGCTCCAATGCAACTTTTTCTCGGTTGACAAGAGTTTCGGGCCATTCATACCAGGCCTTGTTTTCATATTTCTCTCGTAAACTCATGAATAACGCATAATCTTCCAGCCATAAGGTCCGGGTACAAAACGTTTCAAACTTGGAATTTTTTCCACTGATGATAAATGCATTAAAAGCTTTTCTCAACAATGACTCCTTAAAAGAAATCACCTGTTCAAATTCAACATAATATTCTGAAAAGTTGGCAAGATTTGCCAGGTCGGATTCAGCAAGATAACCTTCTTCAACCAGAAGCTCCGGGCTTATTAGATTGCTGTTGCCCGCAAAGGCCGAAAGACTCATATACGGTGAGCTATCAAAGACCTGACTGCTTGGTCCGATGGGGAGAAATTGCCAGTACTGCTGCTTGCAATCTCTCAAAAAATCAATAAAGTCCAAGGCGGATTTACCCAGATCGCCTATACCGTAAGGACCCGGCAAGGACGAAAAGTGCATCAGAATGCCACTACCACGTTTAAAACTCATGCATTTCTCCTACTGACAATGAAGACCTGAAATCAACTCAATGGAATCAGTCTCTTCGAAGTCATATTTCATTCGCTATCGACGATTTCATCACTTATGACAAAAAAATTTATGCTTATCGGAATAATTTCATTTTCAAACCATTTCCATTATACATTTTCTCTGTAACCAATGAGACATTTTTTTAGTCGCCAACAAACCGGCGTTAAAAAAATAAAGGACGGTTTTCTGAATGATAAACTACTACCCTTCAATTTTACTAAGGATATTCACTATAAAGGAATTTGTACGTGGATTGTCTGGCACGATGTGAGGGATTTTTAGAAAAAACTTAACAATTACTTAATATTTTCGCTCGTTTTTTCATCACCCACAGTGGTACAATTTCTAAAAATAACATTCAGTAAAAAATAATTATTCATTTTTTTTGGCATTGCTTTTTGGCTTTTTTTTTTGTAAAATAAAATGTTTTGTACCTTCTCCCTTACAAGGTACCTGATTAATCTACCCCAAGGAGCCTTTCTGTGCCAGCTGAAATCAAAGAAAAACTGCTTGAAGCGGGGAAAGACCACGGTTGCATATCCCTTTCTCTTCTCAACGATCTGACCCCCGACGACGAACACCCGGATACAATTGACGAAATTTTCGATTTTCTTACAGAAAACAATATTGAAATTATCCGTCATGATAAATCCGGCACAAAAAAAACATTAGACGGGAAAGATTGGGAAGAAAAGAAAGGACAACACCCTTCGCTGGATGACGATGAACTGTTAACTGAGGTTAAATCTTCAAAGTCCTCCAAACTTGAAGTCCAGGAAGTCGAAGAAACAACAACAACCTACCTCAGGGAGATGGGAAGATTTAACCTGCTGACCCCTGCAGAAGAAGAAAAATACAGCAAAGCTATTCGCGAAGGATTCGATGCGATCATCAATTCGATCAGGATCAACCAGCAAGGCATCCCCGAACTTGAAATCATTGTCAACCAGATTGCCCTTTGGGAAAGACGCGACCCCACCCTGAAACCAAAAAAACAACACCTTAATTTTATGATTAAGTCGGTTATTAAAGTTCGCGACAAGTACCCCGATATTCAGGCACTCAAAGAACTGCAATACAAACTCGAACTCTACACCCGCTCTATTGAAGTGGCCAAAGATGCGATGATCAAAGCAAATCTGAGGCTCGTTGTCAGCATTGCAAAGCGGTACATGCACCAGGGCCTTAGCCTGGCCGATCTTATCCAGGAAGGAAATCTCGGCCTGATGCGGGCGGTCTTTCGTTTCGACTACACAAAAGGCAACAAATTCAGCACCTATGCCAGCTGGTGGATCAGACAGGCAATAACCCGTGCGATTCTTGATAAAACCCGAACCATCCGCCTGCCAGTGCATTTCCTGGAACTTCGAAGCCAATTCTTCAAGGCTTTTTACTCGCTGGTTAAAGAACTTGGAAGGGAACCCACTCCTATTGAGATTTCTGAAAAAACCGGGCTTCCCATGGATAAAATCCTGGCTATTCTTGAGGCATCAAGGGAGCCGATTTCCCTTGAAACCCCTGTTGGCGATGATGACAGCACTCTCGGTGATTTCCTTGAAAATCAGGAGTCCGTATCCCCTTATGAGGCCGTAAAAAACCAGGAACTTGCCGACCGTGTCACCGGCATCCTTGCAACACTGAGCCCACGAGAAGAAAAAATTATTCGGCTTCGATTCGGTATCGGTGAAGATGCTGAATTCACCCTTGAAGAAATCGGTAAACGTTTTAACGTATCACGCGAACGTATTCGCCAGATAGAGAAAAAGGCATTAAATAGACTGCGGCATTCGAGCAGACGAGACAAGCTTAAACATTTTCTTGATTAATACATTTTAAGAACCCGGATCAAGAGTCCCTTCCAACACTTTTATCCGGGTTTTTTTTAAAAAAGACCCGCAGCAGCTAGGTATTCTTCGGACATTTATACCTCTTTGCAGGACACATCTCATGACCTCCTGCAAATGATTTCCCTTGAAGAAACCATTGGGTCACGTTTCACATTAAATATTCAAGAGAGTTCCCTTACTTTACAAACCTGAACCAGGTGAAATCCACCAGTCGACATGGGCTACCTCATTCCGATTGTAATCTCCTTTGCCTCAGGAATCGCCTTTTCAGCCCTTGACCTTCCCCCATCAAACCCATCAGCCCTGCTCTTAATCGCAACCATCAGCACCCTAACTGTCCTGAATTACAGGAAAAACAGTAAATTCTGCTATTTACTGACCATCGCATTGTTTTTTCTCATCGGCATAATCCGCACTAACTACTCCTTTCCGCAACAACCCTGCCATATTGCAAACCTGGTTACCACAAAAGCAGATGCATCCATCTACGGCACCTTATTAAAAATGCCGTCGCATTCAGGCGGCAACACCCAATTGATAATGGCGGTTGAACAATATATTGACGCAAGGCAAACATTACCCACAACAGGAAAAGTCAAGCTCACCGTCAAGGGAACCGAACTCATCGACATCATTCCGGGAGAAAAGTTTCTCGCACGGGCCACGCTTTCGCCGATTACAAATTATCAAACCCCGGGAAGTTTTGATTATAAAAAGTTTTTAGAAAATAAATCGATTTTTACAAGGGGCTGGCTTTCAACTTCCACCCAGATCATGAAAGTCCATCAATTATCATCCGAGTCACGGTTCACCTCTCTTTATTACGCAAGCGAAAGGCTCCGGCTGAAATACCGTAATATTCTTGACAGGTCACTTGATCCTGAAACCAGCAGCCTTTTCAAAGCCCTTCTCATCGGCGACCGCGGCACGCTCCAGCAGGAAGTATTGGAAAATTTCAAAGCGGCTGGATGCATCCACATGCTGGCCATTTCAGGAATGCATATAGGCATTTTAGCTTTTTTTTTCACCACAACATTATTGTGGATCATGAAGCGGTCCACCTGGATTCTTCTTCATCTGCCAACCATGAAGATTGCGGCGATCCTGACAATACCGGTACTTATCGCCTATGCATTAATTGCGGGATTTAATACCCCCGTATTACGAGCCTTGATCATGTCTGCGGTTTTCCTGGTAGCCATGTTGTTTGATCGGCAATGGGATTTGCTGAACAATATTGCAATTGCGGCATTCATCATCCTTATTCTTAACCCCCTTGAACTCCACACCGTATCCTTCCAACTTTCATTTGCAGCCGTTACCGCAATTTCATGCATATTCCCGCGGATTCAAAAAATCATCCATACAAATAAAAATACGGCACACAAGGCAAACTTTGTCCAGAAACTCCAACAATGGACGACAACCAGCCTGATTGTCTCAATTGCCGCCACATTGGGAACCGCCCCCTTGCTTATTTTTTACTTTAACCGTTTCTCACTGATTAGCCCGATATCAACACTGGTCGTCACCCCACTCCTCTGCTTCTGGGGCTTGATCCCTGGCCTTTTTGCCCTGAGCATTTCTTCGTTTTTCCCGGAAATGACAGTACTGCTCCTCAAGTTCGGCGCCATTGGCTTGCATCTGGCAGAAAGGCTGATTGCAGTATTGGCGTCTCTACCACTCAACACCCTCTGGTTTTCGACTCCTTCCTGGATGGAAATAGTATCCTATTACTTGTTATGTGCATCCATCCTGCTCTGGAGTAGACGAAAAATCGCCAAAATCACATTTTTCATTTCTCTATCCATCCTCATCCTGGTTCCTTTAAAAAATCAAATTGAACGGCGTTTTTCATCAGACACCATTGTATCATTTCTTGATGTAGGACAAGGAAGTTCGGCGGTTCTCGAACTCCCAGGCGGCGACATATTCCTCATCGACGGCGGCGGGCAGCAAACGGAAAATTTCAATGTTGGAGAAAGTGTTATTGCCCCTTTTTTATGGAAAAAAAGAATTACCAGCATCGATGGACTGATCATAACCCACCCGCATGCTGATCATTTTAACGGCCTGCCCTTCATAATCAACAGATTCAACCCGCAAAATGTATGGATCAACGGAGAAAGAACAACAGACCGCTACTACAATGACCTGCTGGCAATTATCGAACACAACCAAAGTGCAACAAAAATTCCTGAACCACGCGAAATCCTCTATTCTTCGAGAGATACCACCCTGCAATGCATTTCGGACTTTCATCTCCGGAATACAGAATCTGTAAAAAAGTGGCCAAACAACCGGAGCCTGGTATTAAGGCTGTCCCATGGAAATTTTTCTTTTCTTTTCCCCGGTGACATTGAAATAAATGAAGAAAATGATCTGGTGGCCAATCATACGAATTTAAAAACAGATATCCTGCTTGCGGCGCATCATGGAAGTGCGACATCAAACAGTCTGGCTTTTTTTGAAAAAATTTCGCCGAAATACGTGATTACATCTTCGGGGAAAAACCAACCGAGCAAATATCCTGCACCTGAAGTAAGAGAGCGGCTGGAAAGTCTTGGAATCACAACTTTCACAACCGCTCAAAATGGCGCAGTCTCGTTCAATGCCGGGGATGATGGGCTAATTGTTGAAAAAATCCATGATGCAGACTGATACCTTTGAGCTTGAATTCTCCACGGATCCTTTACCATCAATGATCAATGTCTTTGAATTACACAGTT
Organism: Pseudomonadota bacterium; assembly: GCA_018823135.1. Taxonomy (NCBI): domain Bacteria; kingdom Pseudomonadati; phylum Pseudomonadota; species Pseudomonadota bacterium. The sequence goes on along the minus strand of JAHJJF010000070.1, from coordinate 38,867 downwards.
CGCAGATAAATTTGTCTGAGTTCTGTAAAATAAACATGCAAAGATAGCGCAACCAACAACTCTGGTTAAATATCCGCCACTGGCAGACAGATATCGTCGCATCACCTTCGCAGTCTCGCAGGATCATTTATCTGTCTCAGGTTGTTTGGCATATACAACGAGCCGAATAACCTGTTTCGAAGATCTGCAACCCTTGCGGTCTGTGAAGAAAGCGGGTTAGAAATCCGTAAAATCGCTTGGTGGTTTTTTGAGATATTTCACAAAGTTTGATTTTTCCGTACAATGGATATATGCGGATTCAGGTGAAATCATTTTTTTGTTCAATAGGTCCAGGATCCCATCATCCATGGTCTGCATGCCGAACTTCTTCCCTGTCTGCATGGAAGAAGGAATCTGATAGGTCTTGCCCTCACGAATCAGGTTTCGGACCGCCGGGGTACAAAGGAGTATCTCCAACGCTGCACACCGGCCTTTTACGTCAACTCGCTTGAAAAGCGTCTGAGAAATCACCGCCTTTAATGCATCCGCCAAAGTTGAACGGACCTGCGACTGCTGCTCGGCTGGAAAAATTTCAATGATACGGTCAACGGTTTTTGCAGCATTTAAGGTATGCAGAGTGCCGAAGACCAAATGACCGGTCATTGAGGCTTCCATGGCAAGAGCAATAGTTTCAAGGTCACGCAATTCGCCCACAAGAATTACATCGGGGTCTTCACGAAGAGCGCCGCGCAGGGCAGCGGCAAAGCTCATGGTATGAGCTCCGATCTCCCGGTGATTGACAATACAGTTCTGGCTCCGGTGAACAAATTCAATGGGATCCTCAATGGTGAGGATATGATGCTTTCTTGAACGGTTTACTTCGTCGATGATTGCCGCAAGTGTTGTTGATTTACCACTTCCGGTTGGTCCGGTCACCAGAACCATGCCTTTGGGAAGAGCTGCAAGAGTGGAAATAACCTTGGGAAGGCCCAATTGCTGGACGGTGAGAATATTGTTGGGAATCTCACGAAAAACAGCGCCGATCCCGTATTTCTGCATAAAAAGATTGCCGCGGTAACGGGCCAGTCCGGCAATTTCATAACCAAAATCGAGATCTCCGGTTTCTTCGAATTTTTTGATCTTATCATCAGGAATGATTTCATACAGCATTGCCTTGAGCTCTTCACTGTTCAAGGTATTATACTTGACCCTCTCCATATCCCCCCTGATACGCAAAACCGGCTGCTGACCGGAGATCATATGAAGATCCGATGCACCCTGCTCGTTCATCAATTTAAAAAAGGCATCAATCTGCGCCATGAAAAACCTCCCTGATTAGTGTATTTCGACGAGGGGTCCCAGAGGAGGTCATGTTGAAATTTTCATCTCCTCCGAGAATTCTCTAGTATTTGGAACTAATAAAATTTACTTTTTTAAATTTATGCTATCCAAGAACAATTGAAAAGAGAAAACCTTATATCCTCCGGAAAATTCTTACCCTTTTATAAAAAATTTACGCTAGACTGAGAACCGATATCGAATATCTTTTATACTTGTTAATTAGCCACTTAGAAACAAACACCTTTTCACAAAAAAAATCAGTACGGGAGCATCCCCCATGTCGCTTTTGACTTCACAACAAACAACAAGCAGGCAAGCAACTCAAGGAGCACAAACACCGACTCCGGGATGCATTACTTCCTGCTTGAAATAACACGATTATCAAACTGACCATGAAGCTACTTCGCAAGGCAAATCTCCATATCCACTCCACCCATTCAGACGGGTTATTGACCCCGGAACAACTCATTACTCTGGTAAAAACAGCCGGAATCTCGACAATTTCAATAACCGACCATGACACCCTGTCCGCAACCCATGAAGCGATTACCTTCGGCTCCATGCAGCAGATCGAAGTCATTCCCGGAATCGAATTCAGTGCATCCTTTAACGGCCAGCCGATGCATATCCTCGGCTACGGGATATCCATTGATAATAAAGAGTTGAATGATCTTATTGTCGCGCTCCAAAAAAGCAGAGAGGAAAGGAACCACAAAATCCTCCACAAATTCGCTGAAATCGGGATTACAATTAATGCCGCTGATCTAAAAAAAACATGCTCAGGCCAAATCGGCAGACCCCATATGGCCCGATTTCTTCTCAACAGAGGTGTTGTTCGTTCTATTGAAGAAGCTTTCCGGCACTACCTTGGAACCGGGGGCAATGCATATGTAGATCGGTTACGCTTTAATGCCGATCACATCATTGCAGTCATCAGAAAATCCGGAGGTGTCGCGGTCTTGGCGCATCCGACAAGTATCGACCAGAATCTGCAAAAAATAGCGGATATATTAAAATCGCTACAAAAAGAAGGGCTTTCAGGGGTTGAAGCCTTCCATCCAACTATTTCTAATAAAAAATCTGACGAACTCAAAAAAATCGCCGCCGAACTCAATTTATTCATTACCGGTGGAAGCGATTTTCACGGTTCCAGTTTCAACCCTAAAAAACTCTTGCGTGAGATCAAAGCCGTGACAATCCCACATTCTTTTCTGGCTGAGCTGAAAAACGCCATAAATACTGTTAGGACCATTAGTCAATGATTACATTGAAGAGACGCTGGCAACATCCGGACCTTTTTAAAATTTTCCCTCATCATCCAAGGCATACCGCCTGTATTCACATGCAGCGATTGCGGGTTTACAGAAGTTGACCTGGATAGTGGATCAGCTTGCCTCATTAATTCTTATTGTTATCTTTCATACTATGAGTCGCGTGTAATTTATATCCTCTTGCTACTTCCTCGTTTTCCTGCGATACTGACAATAATTGTCATTGATTGTCCGTGTTTTGAAATGTATTTTGAAGATGAAAACCCTTGAGATTATACTGCAATCAGATCTGCAAGCCGTATAAAGGAGATAAGTCGTGACTCTTGTCGATTTTTTAATCGTTATCACTTCAATCAGCCTTGCTGTTGTGGTTGCCACCCTGGTGCCGGCTCTACTCCAAATCAATCGAAGCGCCCGCCAGGTTGAAATTCTTCTCGAAAAAGTTAATCATGGAATTGAACCGCTCATCGTCTCTTTGTCTGAAACCTCTTTAGAACTGAAGCGGCTCACAAGATCTCTCAACGAAAAAATTGACCGGACAGATGTGATTATTGACACGGTAAAACAATCATCAGATACCTTGTTGCTTACAACCAATATCTTAAAAAATACCATAACGCCGCTTATCACCCAGGTTGGTGGATTCACCGCCGGCGTAAGGGCTTTTTTACATTTTTTTGCAAAAGCGAAATAAGGATGCGCTGATAAAAAATCGGCTGCTGAATTATCACCTCCAATAAATTCAGCAAGTTCGAGGCGACATACCCTGCGACAACTTGCATTCGGAGTCTCATTACTAATATTTTCCCATGGATGCCGATAAATAATGTTTTTAATGAAAAATTTCACACAAAGGGAAAAAATAGACCTTCAGAAAAATCTCCATGCCCTCAACAGGGCCTTTCAATCAACACGTTACATTGTACATCAGACGGAATCATTTTTATGAGGATTCTTAAAAATCAAATCCAAAACGGAGAGCTATAAATGAGTGATCACGATTGTCATGGATCAGGAGTAACGATACTTTCATTTCTTGCAGGAACCTTTGTGGGTGCGACTGTCGCACTTCTTTTTGCTCCTCGGTCAGGCAAAGAGACCAGAGAAATTATTACGGATTTCGGCTATGATGTTAAAGATAAGATAGCCGATCTCCCTGATGAGCTCAAAGATCAGGCTACCCCGGCAATTGCAAAGGGCAAGGACATGATTGAACGCGGCCGGGCAATGATTAGCAAAGGGAATGATATGATCAGTCAAGGGAAAGATTTCCTGGATGAAAAGAAAAAAGCGCTCAATGCGGCGATCGCGGCTGGCAAAGAAGCGATGAAACAAGAAAAAGAAGCCCTTGCCGCCACTTTAGAGGAAAAAGAATAATCTTTTTCTCCAGAGCAAACCCTGCTCCTATCAGGACAAAAGGCTCTTGAGGTATGCTTCATTGCCCAGTCATGTGTGATCCGCTCATTCCCAGGCATCATACATGACTGCGATGCGACTATTTCAGACGGGTCCTGATCCTTCCAACTTAGGAGTTACGGATCTCCCGCCCCAGTTCAGCTTGTTTCGTAGAATTTCAAAATATCCCTTCTGCGGCGAGGTTATGAGCAGAAGTCTGTTTTCAGATACCCGTATCTCAAGGAGATCATTGGCTTCCATACTCCAGGCAAGCCTGCCGTCAACAATAACCTTTACGTCATTTACCGACCCTTCAAGCCTGGTGCTGAGATTCATTGATGCCGGCAGCAAAACCGGTCGACTCTCAAGCATGAAAGGACAAATCGGTGTGACCAGAATCGAGTTCTGCACCGGATAGACAATCGGCCCTCCGGCAGATAAATTATATGCTGTTGATCCTGTGGGCGTTGAAAAAATCAACCCGTCCGCCCGATACGATGTTATGTATTCCTGATCAGCCCAGGCGCTGATCTGGACCAGTTGATCAACATTTCCTTTACTGATGACCACATCATTTAAAGCATAATGCCATTGAGATGGATTCCCCCCGGAATTTATTCGAGCCTTGAGCATCAAGCGTTCTTCAATAATAATCGATCCGCTCAATATGGCCTCAAGTGCTTCATACCTCTCATTCACCGCGACCTCGGTTAGAAACCCAAGATCCCCAAGATTAATGCCCACCACCGGGATTTGAAAGCGGCTGGCCTGATCGGCGATATGCAGCAAAGTTCCATCACCACCAAGAATAACCAGCATGTCCATGCCGTCACGCACAGCATCAATCACTGAATGAACCGATCGTTTTGCAAACCATTCAGTAAGATCCTGCCCCATTTTCAAGGCTTCAGCAGAGTCCTTTTTAATAATTATCCCTACTTTTTTTATGATCATAGCCTCACACCCGCCCTGAATATCCTGACAACAAATAACTTCCAGCTATTCTTTATTCTTACCAACCATTGCCTGACCAAGCTCCCTGGATCGATGCGTTCCGGCAGCTACAGCATCCATGATCATCCCCCTGAACCCGGCTTTTTCCAGGACATGCATGCCGGCGATGGTGGTACCTCCCGGAGATGTCACCATGGCCCTTAATTCAGCCGGATGTTTTCCACTTTCAAGAACAAGTTTAACCGAACCGAGTACTGTCTGCTCGACCAATGCTTCGGAAACATCCCGGGGTAAACCCGTACGAACACCGGCATCAATCATCGCTTCGATAAATGTGAAGACATAGGCGGGGCCACTGCCGCTCAAACCCGTAACCGCATCCATATAGGATTCATCAAGTACAACGCTTTTACCCATGGCATCGAATATCACCCGAGCGATATCCATATCTTCTTCCGTAGCTCGTTTCCCTGGGCTTAAGGCTGAAGCTCCTTCCTGGATGATCGCCGGGGTATTAGGCATCACCCGTATAACCCTGCAGCCGCTACCGGCAAGGTTTGCCTCAAGAACCGCAAGGGGAATCCCTGCGACAATGGAAATAATCAGATGCCGACTCTCTGCTTTCTTTTGAGAATCCTCAAGAACAGGAACAATTATCTGTGGCTTAACTGCAAGAATTACAATATCAGACTCCTGATAAACAGCCTCGGATGTTTCAAAAACACAAACATTATACCCATCCGACAAAACCGAACGTCGCTGTTCAGAAGGATCACCAACATAAATTCTATCAGCTTTGACCAGACCTGCCTTTAACAAGCCCTTTATCATGGCCTCGGCCATCTGACCACCACCTATAAATCCTATTGCGTCTATCCTGTCCATTAATCAACCTCTTGCTGAATCAGTTTCAAATACCTTCTAGACTTTATTATTTGTACTTATACATAACGCCCGAATTAATGAAAAACAATGCCGAAAAGCATGATGAGAAAAAAAATGCCCGCGGCATCCGAGGATGGTGCGGGCATTTCAAAATCTATATAACTATAAAATCAAGCCGGGCAGGCTTCTCCGGCAATCGCCGGCGGCAACAGAAAAGGCATGATTATATTACTTGCCGCCTTTGTAGTGGTAATCATCTTATCAAGAACAGTATGATCACCATTCTTTTCAAGCTTGACAAACTCCCAGCAATCGGGATGCCTGGCTAATTTCTTCATAAAACCAAGGTGCTGCGAATGACCTGTCTTGGAGGCTATCACATGCCCGACAAGGGGACATCCGAGCAGAGCCAGATCTCCGATGAGATCCAATATTTTATGCCTGACAAATTCATCAGCAAACCTCAAGCCTTCTTTATTCAAAACCCCATATTGATCGATGACTATGGCATTTTCTAATGATCCACCAAGTGCCAAGCCGTTTTCTCTGAGTTTTTCAACCTGGCCCATAAATCCAAAAGTCCTGGCGGAAGCAATTTCTTTCATGAATTTTTCTGGAGAAAGTTCAATTGAATATGACTGACGCTTGAGGAACTCATGATTAAAATCAATATTGCAGGTGATTCTTAAACCGTCATAGGGAAGGACCCGGATTGATTTATCGCCATCCTGATACAATAACTCATCAGTGATTTTGAGCATCTGCTTGCAGGCTTTCTGACGTCGACGGCCGCATCTTTTCAATATATGCACGAAAGGTCCGGCGCTGCCGTCCATTATCGGCACTTCATTGCCGTCGAGTTCGATTAAGGCGTTATCAATACCTAACCCGGAAAGTGCAGCCAGCATATGCTCGGTGGTTGAAACGACAAATTCATCCGATGCCAGAGTTGTAGCAAGTTGCGTGTCGACGACTCGGGTCATAAAGGCCGGCAGAGTAGCTCTAAGGGAAATATCCGTACGGGAAAAGCGGATGCCGCTGTTTGCCGGCGCTGGATTAACAGTCAATGTGACCGGTTCACCGGAATGAAGGCCGATACCGCGAAAGCTGACTTTTTTCTTTACTGTATGCTGATAGAGTTCCATTTATTGAAAACCTTTTTTCTTATATTGAATTCAGTTTGATATTTTTTTCACATCACTGGCATTAAAAACACAACCAATACTTATGCAAGATATAAACCAGACATGAAAATACATCATTCAAATACACAGCAAATATAAATAATAACGGAACTACAGGTAATTATTTTTTAACAAAAACAATCAACCTCACCTCTTTTTCAGGTAAATACTGTTGTGTAAAAAACACACATGTATTCTTTCAGCTCATTTTTTTGTGACAAAGACTGAGTTATCTGCGCAAATCAGGGGTTGCAGTTTATCTTTAAGGAAAGATTGAAACGTGTGATCCAGGGTCAGTTCAACCCGCAATACCAGAACAGGAAAATCAACGCTCATGCCTCGTAATTTCACCAGGTCTTTTTCTGTGGTAATCAGGGCTTTGGCCTGATTTTTCATAGCCTGAGCGGCTAATTGTTTAAAATCTTCCAAACGATAACTATGATGATCCATAAAAGCCTTGAATCCGACTATCTGAAAACCCTCATTCTGCAATGAAATCCAGAAGGACTGCGGATTAGCGATCCCACAAAACCCGTAGAGCGGCATTTTCAGGACAGCTTCTAGCAAGACCGGCTGGTTGCCTTTTGAATCAACGATTTCAACGATTCTATACGAGGTAAGGAACAACGGTCGAGCAGGTAGCCGTCTATTCCTGGTCTTTTCATCCAATTCCGGCGGTACATCCAGTTTTTCTTCATTACCGGTTACGATAAAGGCATGAGCCCGAGATAAAGCGCTCATTGGTTCGCGCAGATCCCCGCCGGGAAAAACGTGGCCGTTCCCAAAAGGAGAATCCGCCCGCATAAGAACCAAATCAATATCACGCTGCAGGGCCAGATGCTGAAAGCCATCATCAAGAATGATAACTTCCGGTTTGAAATGAGTTACTGCGTATTGCCCGACCACGGCTCGCTGCTTGCCGGTCAATACCGGTACACCGGGCAAGGATTCGGCCAATAATCTTGGCTCGTCGCCGGCCTGGGAGGCAGACAGACGGATTTTCACGCCGTCAGAGACGATATTGACCAGATCACTGGCGAGCCCCCCGTAGCCTCTGCTTACCACAAGGGGCTTGAGTCCCATTGCATGAACAAGCTTTGAAATATAAACAACCATTGGGGTTTTACCGGTGCCGCCCATGGTCAAATTACCTATACTGATTACCGGAACCACGAGTTTCTGGCTTTTCAGGATGCCTTGTTTATACAAAAGAGCCCGAATCGCCATCAACGAACTATAAAACGGCGAAAAAGGCCGCCCAAGGGCAAATAGAAAGTTTTTCAACTGCATGATTAATTGTCCGCCTCACCCATGATAGTTTGCAGCATTTCAACATGACGTGCAGTAACTCCCCGCTGCTCCGCAACAAGGGCCGCAGCATGTCTGCCCATCTCCTCACGCATCTTTTTATCTTTTAATAATCTGTGTGCCACTTCAAAAAGTTCGGCCTCATCTCTGGTCAGAAGCGCCCCTGCACAATTGAGAAGGCCTTGGGCGATCTCCAAGAAATCATTCATGTCAGGACCAAAAAGTACAGGCTTTCCGAATACCGCGGGCTCCAACGGATTATGCCCCCCCTGTTGCACAAGGCTTCCTCCGACAAATGCAATGTCACAAAAACTGTATACCCCGGCGAGTTCTCCGAGGGTGTCAAGAACCAGCAGATTACCGCCAGCAAGCATCGGCTCCTGCCTCCTTGAGGCGATAAATCCTTCCTGCCTGGCAAGCAGCGTCACGGGTTTGCCGCGCTCCACATTTCTCGGTGCGATGATCAGAAACAGATCCGGAAATTCCGTTATAAGTTTTCTGAAAACCCGCAGGATGATCTCCTCTTCTCCAGCATGGGTACTTCCTGCAACTATCACAGTCTTGTGATCCGGTATTCCGAAACTGCTTCGATCCTTGATCTGCCCTGATAAATCCCCCGGCATCACGGCATCGAATTTCAGATTGCCAAGCTTCAGAACCTTATGCCGGTCAACCCCGAGCTCGATCATATTATTGCAATCATTTTCCGTCTGCATGGTTATCAATTTAAAAGCCTTGAACATCGGCAGAAAAAACCATTTAAAACGCTTGTATCTGGTGAAGGAATCAGCGGAGATTCGCCCGTTGACAAGGATTGAAGGAATGCCCCTGATTTTTAGTTCATGCAGAAGATTCGGCCAGAAATCGGTTTCAACAAGGATGAACAGATCAGGCCTGATCCTGGAAACAACCCGGCGGACACTCCATAGGATGTCAAGGGGGTACGGCAGGAACAAATCCACACTGCCGGCCAGGATGTTCCGGGCATATGCCTCCCCGGAACGGGTAGTGGTGGAAAGAATTACCGTTCCCCGGGGATAGGCGTTCCTTATCGCTTTGACAAGGGTCTGGCAGGATGACACCTCGCCAACGGAAAGGGCATGGATCCATATCACCGGGGTTCCGGTGGAAAGGCTTCTGGCGCAATGGTCTATTCCAAAACCCAGACGGAAAAGTATTCTTCCCCGGTACTTCCTCTTGACCAGAACCATAAGCGCAAGCACCGGAAAAAAAATCGCAAGAAAGACCCATTGGATTACGTTGTACAATAAATACATGTCTGCTACTTTGGTACGCCTGAACTTGAAGTTATTAAGCTGACAAAACCGGTACATGAGAATAAATGGTATTTATCAGAGAATCAACCTTTTGCAGGATAATTCAACACATTACATCCTCTGCTTAATATCCAGTCGAGGCTCAGCTGACGCATCCTGCTTGCTGTTCGACGCGTCTGATGTGGTTGCGACTCAGTTACATAACGCTGCTATGCGCCGCCAGCCGAAACTTTCCGTCACATCAATCACCTTCGCAATCCTGCGACATTTCACTCTTACCTGGACACTCGTCACTTATGAACATTATCATTATTGAACAAAATGAAATAACCAATGACGTCATCCGCCTTTCGGATCGCAGAGCGGATCATGTAAGAGATGTCCTCCACTCTTCACCCGGCGACACCCTCAAAATCGGAATCCTGAACGGCCCCACCGGAGTCGGAACAGTGGAATCCATTAATCATCAATATATACAATTGCGTCTCGCTCAACTCAAGGAAACTCCACCCGCTCGACAAATTGATCTTATCCTGGCCCTTCCCAGACCCATTATGCTTAAAAGAATCCTCACCCAGGCAGTGACTCTGGGTGTGGGCCGAATCTATCTGATTAATGCAAACCGGGTTGAAAAAAGTTTTTTCCAGACCGCTCTCCTTGCAAAAGAAAACTACCTGCCACTGCTCATCCAGGGACTTGAACAGGCAATGATTACCAGGATGCCTGAGGTCAGTATTCATAAGCGCTTCAGGCCGTTTATCGAAGATATTCTGCCAATCGTCAGCAAAAACAATTCAATAAAAATAACCGCCCACCCGGAGGCCAGATTAAAACTCCATGAAGTTATCCCCTCGCGGTCTGAAGGAAATATTCTTCTGGCTGTCGGCCCTGAAGGTGGATGGAATGATTTTGAGATAGAAAAATTCAAGCAGGCGGGGTTCCAGATATTCACCATGGGACCCAGAATCCTCAAGGTTGATACAGCAATTATTGCTCTTCTTTCTCAAATCGATATTATCAGCGATTTACGAATGAAACAGACGACTCTCGACTGAAGTCGATAGCGTGAGGCACAAAGGCAGAAGGCATAAAGTGTAAAAATACAAGCACCACAAACAGATCGACAGTCATTGAGTGCCGTTACTTCTTCATATTGTATTTCTTTATTCCCTTTTACTCGGTGCCTTCTGCCTATGTGCCTGTTACTCATATTATAAACATGCTCAAAGCTGACCGTCTGAAGACGGTCTTAACCTTGACGCAAGACTAATAAACGCATTAAGAGCCTTCTTAACAATCAGCCCCTGGCCTTGATTCTACCGACCATTTTTTCCGTCAGATAGGTGAGCTCGCGGAGCTTTAAGAAGTAGAGGATAATTCCGTAGAGCAGCGCCCCGGAAAAGATACACAGTAAAAGCCCGAGGATATCAAAAACAACCCCCTTGCCCAGTGCCGGCATTATCCACTGTTTAACGCCAAAAATCCACACGCCCATAATTGAAGCTGCAGTCACCACTTTTCCAAACCCGGCAAAAAGATAGGAAAGGGAATACCCTCCAAGCTTCCGGTATAATACCGCACTCAGATAGATAAAATTAACGATCATCGCGCAGGAAATCGAAAATGCCAGGGCTTTATGCTGGAGATGATCGATGGTAAAAACCACCATAATAATGTTAACCGCAACCGCAAGAAAACTGCCGATCACCGGATAACGGGTGCTGTCAATGGTGTAAAAAACCGGCACGATTATTTTAACGCTGGAATAGGCAAAAAGACCGATTGTGTAAAATTGCAGGGCTTCCGCGGTTTTCGCAGTGGTAAAGGCATCGAATTTACCGTATTGAAAAATAATCCTGATAATCGGTTCGGCAAGAATAATCAATCCGACCATGGAAGGAATGGTCAGACAGAACGCCAAAGTAAGAGAAGAAGTATACGTCTCCTTCATTTTGGGGATATCTTTCACTGCCGCATATTTTGCAATAACCGGAAGCGTGGCAATTGAGATTGCCACCCCGAACACTCCAAGGGGAAATTGAAAAAGCCTGAATGCATAATTGAGCCATGAAAGACTTCCCTCTTCAAGGGACGATGCAAAAAAATTGTTCACAAAAATATTTATCTGGAAAGCCGCAAGCCCGACAACCGCAGGAACCATCAGCCTCAAAACCCGAATTAATCCCGGATCCCGGAGGTCAAGATTCGGTTTGAACCTGAAACCTGTCTTGTAGAGAGCCGGCAATTGACCGGCAAATTGCAACACACCGCCGATCAACGTGCCTACTGCCATGCCGACAATGGCCGGGTGGCCATACATGGGCAGAACCACCGCCAGGGTCACACCGCCGATAATCGATCCCAGATTGAAAAAACTGGATGATATTGAGGGGATGAAGAAGCGCCCCCGGGTATTGAGAATCCCCATGACAACAGAGGATAAGGAGATAAAAATCAGAAACGGAAACATGATTACCGTGAGTTTGGAGGTGAGTTCAACTTTTCCGGGTATCTGCTCAAAACTCGACTCGACAAGAAGGTCTACAAGGGGTTTGGCAAACACTATGCCAAGCAGAGTAATCAGGCTGAGCAATATTGTAATAAAGACCAGAATATTACCAACAAGCCGCAGGGTTTCCTCTTTGCCTTTATTGGTATCATAATCGGAAAATACCGTAACAAATGCAGCGCTCAACGCCCCTTCGCCAAACAAATCGCGCAACAGATTGGGAATTCTGAAAGCAACCACAAAGGCGTCGTAGGCAAAACCCGCCCCGAACAAAAAAGCAAAAACCTGCTCCCGCACCAGACCAAGGACTCTGCTGCACATAACAGCGGCGCCAACGGTGCCGGCGGAGCGGGATATTCTTCCAGTATCTTCAGCAGGTTTATCCATATTTTTTGTATACTTATTTTATTTTTAAAGATTGTCTAGTCTACAAAATTATTAATCAAAGGTTGCCCTCAAGCCCATACCCCCGGGAACAATATCAGTTTGGCGACAAGATAACAACTATCCTTTATTTCTTGCTGAAATACTTGCTTGACTTTGACATAACCTTCCGAATACTATACGTTCCTTTGATCGTTCAGATACCAAGCAATGTATTGTTCAACGGTCAAGGAACGCCACAATCTCATATTTCAACAATTTATTACGGGACTACTGACGATAAAAAACACAATTTATTACTAATTACATAAAATGGAAACGGAGGAGTACATGCAAGACATCAGTACTGTACGTAATGTGGCAATCTTCGGTCACGGAAAAAGCGGCAAAACATCCCTGGCAGAGGCCTTACTTTTCACAGCCGGCAAAACCACTCGTCTTGGAAAAGTGGATGACGGCTCCTCCGTTCTTGATTTTGAGCCAGAAGAGCTTAAAAGAAAAATCACCATCAATACCTCGTTTCATCAATACACCTGGAAAAAACATACTGTTTTCCTGCTGGACACCCCGGGTGACGACAACTTTATCAACGAATCCAAATTTGCAACCCAAGTCGCAGATTGTGCGTTATTCGTTATTGAAGGCCCCCTTGCAGTCAAATATCAGACTGAAAAAATCGCATCCTTTGTTGCCGAAAGAAACCTGCCGACCGTTATTTTTATTAATAAAATGGACAAGGACCGGGCCGATTTTGATCAGGCGATTGCTGATATAAAAAGCGAGCTCCCATTTAAAGTGGCCATCACCTGCCTTCCCATCGGTGCCGAGGCTGATTTCAAAGGCGTAGTTGATCTTGTCAAGAACAAGGCCTATCTCTTTGATGGTGACAAAGGAAAACTCAAAGAAACCCCTATTCCTGCTGAAATGCAGGTTCTTGTTGCATCACACCGCGAAACATTGATGGAAGATGTCGCGGAAACCGATGATGCGCTTATTGAAAAATTTCTCGAGGAAGGGGAATTGACCGAAGCCGATCTTAAATCCGGACTCAGCAAAGCCACAAAATCAGGATTGATCTGCCCAGTATGCGTTGGTGCGGCTCCCGGCAACAACGGCACGGAAATGCTGTTAAATATCATTAACGAACTGATGCCAGCTCCCAATGAAAGACCGGCGCGTTCCGGCATCGACCCCAAAACAGGAAATAGCATTGAACGCAAACCCCTGCTTGAGGAACCGTTTTCAGCACAGGTATTTAAAACCATGGCTGACCCCTACGCCGGCAGGCTTACAATTTTCAGGGTTTTTTCTGGAACATTAAACAGCGACAGCTTTTATAATGCCACAAAAGAGACCAACGAAAAATTCGGCCAGACTCTCATCATGGAAGGCAAAGAAAGCAAACAGGTTGACAGCGTTTATCCTGGAATGATCGCTGCGGTTTCCAAGCTTAAAGAAACGGTTACCGGCGACACCCTCTGCACCAAAGACGCGCCAATTCTCTTTGAAGAATTGGTCCCGGTAAAACCCAATATGTCCTTTGCGGTAAGCACTTCAAAAAAAGATGACGAAGATAAACTCTTTTCATCCATAACCAAGATGCTTGAAGAAGATCCAACCCTTAAATTAACCAGAGAACTCCAGACCAAAGAAATACTTCTTTCCGGTATCGGCCAGATTCACATTGAAGTTACCGGTGAAAAAATCAAACGCAAGTTCGGGGTGGAAATGGCCCTGCGTCCGCCCAAGGTGCCCTATAAGGAAACGATCAAAGGCAAGGCCAGGGTTCAGGGCAAACATAAGAAACAATCCGGCGGCCGTGGTCAGTTTGCTGATTCCTGGATCGAAATGGAACCAATGCCAAGGGGCGGCGGCTACGAATTTCAAGACAAAATCGTCGGCGGCGTTATTCCGAAAAATTATATTCCGGCAGTAGACAAAGGAATCCAGGAAGCCATGATTAAAGGCGTTCTGGCCGGTTATCCCACCGTTGACCTGAAAGTATCCCTTGTTGACGGCTCCTTCCACAACGTCGACTCTTCGGAGATGGCTTTCAAAATTTCCGGATCCCTGGCTTTTAAAAAGGCGGTGACCGAATCCCAGCCCGTTCTCCTGGAACCGATCATGAGTATGCAGATCAGAATGCCGAAAGACTGTGTCGGCGATGTTATCGGTGACTTGAACGGTCGCAGGGGAAAGGTCATGGGGATGGATTCGGAGGGGAAAAGCGAGATTGTCTCCGCACAGGCCCCCATGGCGGAAATACTCCAATATTCACCTGAATTAACTTCGATTACCGGTGGCCGTGGATCCTTTGATGTGGAATTTTCCCATTATGAAGAAATGCCCGGACAGCTTGCCGAAAAAGTCATTGCCGCGGCCAAGGCTGAAAACGAATAGCCCAACATCGCTCATCAACAGTATCACAGGAAAGCTTGATCTACTGAAAACAAGTTATTTATTGTATAAACCGCATTATTGGATCAACAACACATTGATGGCAGAGTAAAACATCATGAGGTCGCTTGATTGACACCCCTTACATGTGCAGTGCTTACAATCAGCACCAAGGGATCGCAGGGTTTGCGCGAGGATAAAAGCGGCCCGGCGATTGAACTGCTTCTCCGGGAGCATGGATTCACCGTAGTCGCCACTGAAATCGTCCCGGATCATCTGGACCTTATTCAATCCTTCCTGATTACCTGGACCGACATTCAGGCGATCGACCTGATTATCACCACCGGCGGAACCGGGGTGAGTCCAACAGATATCACTCCCGAAGCTACCAGAGAAGTAATCGACACGGTAATTCCAGGATTAAGCGAATTAATGCGGCTTGAAAGCGGCAAAAAAACCATGTATGCCGCTTTATCAAGGGGGATTTGCGGGATCCGGAAACAAAGCCTGATTGTAAATCTACCCGGAAGTGTCGACGGCGCAACCCATAACCTGCAGACGATACTTCCGGTTTTCTCCCATGCGATATACAAAATAAAGGGCGGCCAAGAAGACTGCAGCCCTGTTTAGCCTGTGCTTGCCTGGAAATAAAGGTTTTGGCTGGTCTTCTAGCCCTTAATAACCTCTACCTCCGGGGCTTTTCCAGGTTTCTGCGACGCTATTTTTCCTATTATAGTAGCCGACTCTCCAAGTGCCTCTAATTGCCCGATTACATCATCGGCAATATCCTTATCAACCACGACAACCATACCGATGCCACAGTTGAACGTCCGGCACATCTCTTCATCCGAAATCCGACCATTCTTTTGAAGAAAACTGAAAACCGGCGGAACATTCCAGCTTTTGCTGTTGATTACCGCTTTACAGCCCTGAGGCAGAACTCTCGGGATATTATCATAAAGCCCCCCGCCGGTAATATGTACGAACCCACCGATTTTGTAATGCTTGACCAGATTCAGCATCTGTTCACTGTATATTCGGGTCGGCCGAAGCAATTCTTCACCAAGAGTGCAACCGAATTCATCCATGTATTTATCAATGGCAAGGCCCATATCATCAAAACAAATCTTGCGAACCAGGGAATATCCGTTGCTGTGTATACCGCTTGACGCCATGCCGATGAGCACATCGCCAACTTTGATATCCGAGCCGTCAATTATTTTATCGCGTTCTGCAATGCCAACCACAAAACCGGCGAGATCATAATCTCCGGGCACATAAAGTCCCGGCATTTCTGCTGTTTCTCCGCCGATAAGCGAACATTTGGAAATCTTGCAGCCCTCGGCGATCCCCCGAACAACATCAGTGGCCACATCAAGATCAAGTTTGCCGATTGCAAAATAATCGAGAAAAAACAGGGGCTGCGCACCACTTACAGCAATATCGTTTACACACATTGCCACAAGATCAATGCCGATGGTGTCGTGCTTGCCACACATTGCGGCAATTTTAAGTTTTGTGCCGACCCCGTCGGTGGAAGACACCAGCACCGGGTCCTTATAACGATTTCCGCCCAACGCATACAGCCCACCGAATCCACCGATTCCGGAAAGGACTCCGCCATGAAAAGTCGAAGCGACAATCGGCTTGATATTTGTGATGAAATCATTGCCTTTATCGATATCTACGCCGGCCTCGGCATAACGTGATGATGGTTTGCTTTCGCTCATATTGTATGACCTGTTCCTGAATTATTAGAAGCTTTTCAATTAAGAGATATTACTAATGCATACCCGGACCGCCTCCGGCGGAAGGGGTCTGCACTCGCTTTGCTTGTTCATACGTAAAAAAATGGAATCCGCTATAAAGCCGCGCGAATTTAAAAAGGAAAAAGGCCCCTAAAAGCGGCCCCTAAAATGACTTTACATTGATAAAACATAATCTGGATTTTTAATGTCCAAGCAGTAAAAAGTCAACTTATTTCCTCAACCTTTAATCAGGATTTCACTCTTCTCGGCCTCGGATCATATAATTACAAATCACCGGGCAGCCTGAGGCGGTCTACTGCAAATCCCCATAAATGCCCATAAATTAATGAGCAGAATTATCACTGTCTATGAAAAAGCAAATTGTACCATATCCGCAGCTGTGATAGTTTATAAAATGAATAAAACAAGCTGATACCAGGTCCATGGACTCTTGCATGCATATTTTCAAATAAAGGATTATCAATGGATATTGAAGTTATTTCCAATGAATCAAAAAAAAACATTGTCCTTGCCGGGGATATTGGCGGGACCAAAACAAATTTAAGTCTGTTTGCCGGGCCGATCGCCGACATGACACTCATTACCGTTCGCTCTTACCCTTCACAGAACGCGGCACACCCCACAGACCTGATTGCCCAATTCCTCAGGGACGAAGGAAACATTAAACCGGTCAAAGCCTGTATCGGAGTCGCCGGCCCCGTGATTCAGGGAGTTGCACGAGCGGTTAATCTGCCATGGGATGTCGTTGAAGACGATTTCCGTTATCAGCTGAACCTGCCCCGATTAAAAATTGTAAATGACCTGGTCGCCATGGTTTATTCCATTCCCTATCTCAAGCAAAACCAGTTTATTGATTTAAAAAGCGATCACCCTGCGGACAACAACGGCAATATCGGACTTGTCGCCGCCGGAACCGGGCTCGGAGAAGCTCTGCTGATCCAGGATAACGGCCGTTTCGTCCCGTGTCCCTCAGAAGGCGGTCACAAGGATTTCGCTGCAACTTCAGAGCTGCAGTTCAGGCTTGCCAGTCATCTTTCCAAAAAATACGGCCATGTCAGCGTTGACAGAATCCTGTCAGGCAGAGGGCTCAAGGATGTTTACGATTTTTTCCTCACAGAAACCGGGACCGAAGCGCCCGAATGGATCAAATTTTTAATGAAAAAAGAAAATCCAAGCGCCGTTATTTCAACCATCGCCCTTGAAAAAAAAGACCCGGTGTGTCAAAAAACTCTGGAACTTTTTGTAAGTGTGTATGGCGCAGAAGCGGGCAACCTTGCCCTCCAGGGAATGACCACCTCCGGAATGTATATCGGCGGCGGCATTGCGCCACAAATAATCGAGGCGCTGCAAACCGAGACTTTTATCAATGCGTTTCACAACAAAGGAAGACTGGAAAATCTTCTCCGGCAGATCCCGGTTCGCCTGATAATCGATCCCCAGGCGCCACTTTGGGGGGCGGCAGCTTTGGCCTTAAAAATATGTGATTGATTTCTTACCGCCTTGAATTAGTTATAATTAATGCTTATTAATCAATCTAATGTTAGACACCCTCATCAAATCTTATACCAATTACTCGATGTTTGATGAGAAAACTCCCATCTTTTTATGTATCAACAGATACCAAAATTTTGTGGCCAATAAACACTGGAGGATATAAACAATGCTGAATGCCAACGCATGCATGAAATATGTTGATGAAAAACATTACTGCAAATATTGCAACACGCTCCTCTCCTGCTGCAACACACCGCCGTTTCATGTTGGAGACGGATTAGGCTGGGGAACTGATATTTTTTTCGTCTGCCTCAATGACGAATGCTCGCTCTTTGCAAATGGATGGGAGCAGGTGGACGTCCAATACGGCCACACCGGATCATTTAGATATGTGCTTCTTCCCGGGAATACCACCGGCGAAGCAATGATGGTCGGCGGCAGGGATGCTTTCAAGGGCTGTGAAATTGACCTGGATGCGATGAAAAAACAGGACACGCGTTATGCCGAAGAAAAAAAGGCCACAGCACTCCTCGATACCTGTGTCGCCGAAAAAAACCTTGCGCCGGTTTTGCACCTGATCACCAACGAAGCCGCAGCTCCGGAAGCCCGCCACCAGGCCGCAGATCTGCTTATAGAATTGAATGACCTGGCTTGCATTGACCCAATCAGAAATCACACATTTCGAAATACCGACCTTGAGCAAAAAACCAATATGGCGATCATTGAATTACTCAAAGCGAATTTCAAAAAAGAATGCCCATACTGCAGCGAGATAATCAAGGCCCAGGCGAAAACCTGCATGCACTGTAACAAAGATGTATAATTACCGGGCCGGCTTTCCCATTACTTTGCGCTTGCCAAAAATCAACCAATCTATTATGTTCGGTTTCGTTAATTAAATAGCTGTTATTTTTTTGCTGCTGCCAAAGCGGGAATAAACTTCCAGTATAATTAACTTTTGACTCAATGGTGGGCGTGGCTCAGTTGGTTAGAGCACCGGGTTGTGGCCTCGGAGGCCGGGGGTTCAAGTCCCCTCGCTCACCCCAGAATATACAAAGGGTTGCAGATTATTTCTGTAACCCTTTTTTTCGTTGCAAGCTAACCCGGACATTTCACGAGTCCGGCGGGTTAAAAATTCGAGGTTCAAAGCAAATGCGGATTGATCGGCCCCCTCGTTGAGTGAGTACTCATGAGAACAGCAACAGCGAGTGCATTCCTCGTAGCTCGGAGTTAAAGTTTATCTGCTGCGCTGGCTTCAACAAAAAAACCACTGGCCAGAAACAAGTTTGATTTCAAGCAAATTCTTGGCAAAGTGCCGATACTGTCGACGAATTAGTAAGTTATAGAGCCTTTTCAGATGTCATGAAACATTCGGGGGTAGACTGAAGTGGAATCGGAACCTCAACTTAAATGCATCTCCTGCGGAAATGAGGCCAGACTCAAAGGCCGCTGAAGTGATGCGCGTGTGGTCTGCACGGAGTGCGGACAGGACTTTCCTGCTGATGCTTACGGCGAACAGATTTCAAGCTGGTTGGATCTGGTTTGTGAACATTACTCCTCGGACTGCCCCACCGAATCGACTTAATTAACAGATATAATCTGTATCCCTAAAGCTTCCAGAAACATTTATTGAAACCCTTCGTACCTCGGTTTTTCAGAGCCCAAACGGCTCAAACACCGATATCCGAAAATATCCCTGAAACAGATCGCTTATCAGCGCTTACTGAAAATATTCGGAGTGCTCATGCCGTTCTTTGAGCGGTTTGATAATTCTATCCAGACTCTCTGCTTGACTTTCAGCAACTGTCCCGGAAAATTCCTCGGCAATTACCGGTATATATATATCGAATGTCGTACCCTTTCCAGGATGACTGGTAATTGCAATATATCCTTCATGCTCTTTAATGATTCCATACACCATGGCAAGACCGAGCCCTGTTCCCTTACCTTCCTCTTTCGTTGAAAAAAACGGTTCAAAAACCCTTTCGATATTTTCGGCAGGAATCCCCATTCCCGAGTCGGTAACTGAAATATGAACATATTGACCCGGCTTGACTGCCGCATCAATATCCAGGTCACGGGCAGTAAGCTCTGTAGTATCCGTTTTTATTCTTAATTCCCCGCCCTTTGGCATGGCGTCACGCCCATTCAGAATCAGATTCATCAGGACCTGCTCAAGCTGGGTCGCATCCCCGCGGATGGGCGGCAACGGCTCCTGGCGCTGCTTGATGAGCTTGATACTTTTGGGGAGCAGACTGGAAAGCATTTCGCAGGTATCGTCAATAACGTTGTTGCAGTTCAATGCTGCTGATTCGGAAACCCCTCTTCTGGCAAAACTGAGAAGTTTGGACACAATTTGTGTACCACGACGGCCAGCTTGCTCGATAATTTTGAGATTAGCGCCAATAAAATCATCTAAATTATCCATGCGCAGCATGACTTCAGTCATTGTAATGATTGAAGTGAGAATATTCTTGAAATCATGAGAAATTCCACCTGCAAGCTGGCCGATAGAATCCATCTTCTGAGAATGGAGCAATTGATTCTGCATCTTCTTTTTATCGGTAATATCACGGTGAAATGACTGGATGAGCACAGTTCCATCAACCTCGATTGCCCTGGTGCTGACTTCAACAGATATCAGGTTCCCTTGCTTGGTAATATGACGTGCTTCAAAAATACAGGATTCACCCTCAAGGATTCGCCGATAGCGTTGCGCAAAAAGGCTGTCATCCTTATCTCTCTGCAACAATCTGATATTCGAACCAATCAAGGTATCTCTTGGAAAACCATGCATTTCACAGGCTTTTTTGTTGGCATTAACAATGGTGCCGTCCTTATCCATGATGACAATTCCGTCATTTGCCTGCTCGAAAAGCTCTCGAAGCATTATTTCCGATTTATTTAATTCCCGGGTCCGGGCATCCACCAATTGCTCAAGGTTATCAGAATAATCCTCAAGCTTATTCTTATCTTCATCGAGGTCATATTGTAACCCCAGGGAATTAATAAGATTATACTGACTTAAAGACCGCCAGAACATTGCTATGATAATTGTGGTGAGCAGAAAGAAATTATTATTTATGAAAACCGGAATATCCTGAATGGTATCAAAGAGAAGTATCGGCACCAGATAGATGGAATAAACGGTCAGACCAATGATTAAAGAAAGCCCGAATCCCAGTGGTAGCAACCCTAAAAGACCGATCACCATGAGACATTGGCCTGCATAATAGGGTGACCTGTGGCCGCCAAGGCGGAGAATCATTATTTCAATGACCGCCGCAGACATTGCAGCACAGATAACGATAATTGCGGCATTGATCTTTCTGCTGGTTTCGCGATCCTTCTTAAGAAGTTGGCTGTTTAGAGGGTATAAGGCAACCAGGAAAATTGCTATAGCAATACGTAAGAGGAGAAATTTTTGAAAATTTTCCGGAGTGACTAAATAATCCAACACCCCAAGAAATAAGAAGATTATCGCTCCAAGAAGAAGCAATACCCCTGACCAATAGTGGGTCAGGCCGAAAAGTTGCTCTCTGATGTATTCTTCTTTGCTCAAAATACTTTCCGCGAATTTAACGTCGTCTTTTCTTTGTCATATAAATTATATCCAGGAAAATCCGAATGAAAAAAATGGGCGTTTTTAGAGAGTAATTATGGACACACAGTACCATAACTATCTAAAAACGCCCATTTTTTTCTTGTTCAGCCTTCAGGATATAAGTGTATTAAATGTCATCTCCCTCCGGCATTTACTCTTTCATTCATTAGCATACCGTCAAATTTCAACATTTATTCAGACTCTGCTGATTTGTTAATGGAATAGAAAATGATAACTCCGGTGCTATTGCGCTTGATTTCTATGGATTCTTCAGGGATTCCGGCTTTAGCGACTAAGTCCCGGCTCTCATCAAAGGTCCGCTTATAAAATGCATCCCAATCAAGCATCCAGGTATACTCCTGGCTGACATATTTATCACAGTCCTTAAAAACCGCGATTAATTTCCCACCCGGAGTCAAAAGGGCATAGAGCGACTTAAGAAGCCTGATCAAAACGTTATCTTCAAGATAGTCAAGGAGGCCAATACTGTAAATGACATCCTGCGGACCAAATTCCTTCATATTTCGTTTATGGCTGATCATCCTCAACGCATTGTATTGCCTGAGAGTTACCTGAGGAAGAATATCAGCATATGAAAGTCTTGACGCTGAATAATTTAATGCTTCGGAATCAAAGTCAACACAAGTGACATTTGCTCCCGACATTTTAATCAAAGGGGCAATCTCAAATATTTCCCTGGACGAACCGCAACCGATGTTAAGAATCTTCGGGGCGTCTCTTTCATAAAGCTCTGCTTTTAACAATTCACGCATAAGCAGCATTCTATCCCTTATGCCAACGGCCAGATCAGCTGTAAGAAATTTCATATCAAGAAAATAACCGACCCCAAGAGATTTCGGAGAATTCCGGTAAACGTCTTCTATTATTGTATGATCACCAGGATAGCCGAAGGGCCATGTTCGTGCATGTAACGCCAACTTACTTTTTGTAATTACAGATTGGGTTTTTTTGTGAAATTCCAGCCGCTTTTCGCGTAATAAATCCTTATTATCCGCAAGGAGTTCATCAATCTTCATACATACCTGGCAAATATCATGGACTGCTGCATACGTTTCTTTGAGTAATTCATCTTTGCTTTCAGAGGGTTTTTGGCTCCTGATGTCAATTGCATTAAGCCGGCTGCATAAATCATCCGTGGCCCGATCCAATACCTCAAACCATCCGGACACATCATCCCGTGTTAAAGGCAGAAATGATTTCTCACCATAAAACGCCAGTTTATTTTCTACCGCAACACCCCCTCGATCCATTTGGCCCATCGGAAACCTCCATGAGAAATTTCAATTATTCGAAATTGTTGCATGAAAACCCAGTTGTCATTTCAATTTAAAATTTAAATGCTCCAATTGTCGGAATTAATGCGGAACAGTTGTTTGCATTGATGACGCGCTGCTTAATTTGCAATTACAATGCCACTGCCACGCGACACAAGCATTAATCACTACAACAGAAGATAACAAGTTGATAATATAAGATAATTCTTAAGTACTACTTTGTGGTATTCGATGGCTTAGCTTTGCTTCGCGACTCATGGGAAAATAAAAACGATGCAGATATTGCCGCTTTGGATTACTACATGTGGGAAAAATTGACTCTTTTGATGGCTGCAGACCTGACCGTTATGCAGTGTTGCAGGTATACAAGGCTATAACAGGGGATGTTCTCGATATCTAAAAACTGAAAATTAAGAAGTTTATGGAAAACCTTTGCCCTGAAGGTCACCTTTGACGCTCCTATTTATTCGCATTAACTCCGGAATCGACAAATATTACCAAAGTCACCTTCATTTTAGTAATCTTTATAGTATTATTAACCAAATCCAAATGATATAATTTACAAATACTTCCTTGAAATTAACTAAGAAAAAACCACAGACAAAACCGGGTAATCATGTTTACCGAAAAACGAAAACATTCACGCCTCAACATTGAAATCCAGGCAAAGTTAATTTTTCCTGACGGACAACACTTTACCGGCTCAACCGAAGATATCAGTTTCGGCGGCGTTTTTTTCACCTGTCCTGAACTTGCAGAAACCACATACAGAAAAAACTGCCTTCTACAACTCATTCTTGCCTCCGGATCCGACTCAGATCTTATTCTCGATATCGAAAGCAAAATAGTCCGCGCAACTGAATCAGGAGTCGGAATACTCTTTCAATCAATCGAATATACCGATTACAGGCATTTTGAAAAGATTATGGTTTTCAATTCACCTGATCCGGAGAGATTAAAAGAGGAACTGGAAGAAAATCCCGGGCTGATGGTCAATACACCGACTGAATAGAAATTTTACGGATATAATGGAGAAATAACTAGAAGTCTAAAATCAACAGACCTGCCCCTCAATCAGTTTGCTGGTGACCAATCCGTAAAATCCTCCCGCATCCCGACTGTGTTCAAAATACCACCCCAAATGCGTTAAACAACTGCTGCAAACCGAAAAGCACCACGAATAACCTTCAAACCAGGTAAAATAAAAAGATTTCCCGCCATGATTGTGACTTCCCTTTGCCGATGAGAAGCAACCGATATCATAAATGACCCCCTCAGGATTATAAAAGGTGTGTCGGTGAGCGCCATTAATCTCAATTTTTTTCTTTGCCGAGGTTATTTGGAAATTACATCTTTTACATAGAATTCGATAATCTATTTCATCTCTTCCCCGTGTCTCATCCTGAAGATCAACCAGCCCCATTATATCATTGCCGCCAAGCTCCTTCAGTGCCAGAAATGGCTGGGGTTTGTAATAAAAAATATGGCTGCTGATAATATTATTCATTGTTCAATTCATTTATCGATGAAAGAGATCAATCGCTTTTGCGTTCAACTGAACATGATCAGGAAAACTATGCTTCTTGGGTGCATTAACCAAATCATAATATTATTGATTACTGCGAGCCAACAAGCGAATCTCATAAAAGACATTTCAGCAGAAATATCCCTCGGGTGGTAACCAGCTGCGTCCGGAGTACTTACTTTGCTGTGAGGTTTTTTCTAATATTTGAAACTAAATAATAATACACCCCGAAATTTTCTAATTTAAATATATTTTTTTATTGACTGCTATATCACTCTTTGCTAATATAGTAGTTAAGGATTTAATTAATTACTTAACGGCGCCACAGCGCCTTCTTTTTCACAAACATATTTAGAATATCCTACTATTCTAAATAACCTGAAAGGGCTCAGCCCACAGTATAAGGAGATAAAAAATGAAAAGGATCACAAAGCTTATCATTGCACTCTTCCTGGTAGCATTCACTGCATCTACTGTTGTTGCAGCACAGGGAAACCCCAAAAAAGGCAAGTTTCTCTACAAGAAAAACTGCAAAACCTGTCATGTCAAAGACGGCGACGGCGCAGAATTAACCCCGGTATCAAAGACACAAAATCAGTGGACACGCTTTTTCGAAAAAGACAAGCACAAGAAAAACCCCGAATCCTTCAACAATCTTTCTGAAAAAGACATCCGAGATATCCAACAATTTCTAATTGACCATGCTGCTGATTCAGCTTCTCCGCAACTCTGTGGTTGATAGAGGTGACACAATGATTGCTGCAAAAAAAACTATTTGCATATTGATGCTGACATTTTTCGCGTCAATAACATTATCAACCACCCTTGTCGTTGCGGCAGATTCAGAGCATACTTCGTTCATAACCGGTCCGATCAGTTCAGGCCCTGAGGCAACAAAACAATGCCTGGAATGTCACGAGAAACAAGCTGATTCCGTCATGATGTCAACTCATTGGACCTGGTCAATGAAACAGGAAATCAATGGCAAAACCGTAGAGCGTGGCAAGAAAAACGCCATCAATAATTTCTGCACCTCGGTGGCCGGCAACTGGCCGCGCTGTACCAGCTGCCACATTGGCTATGGCTGGAAAGACGCGTCCTTTGATTTTAAAGATAAAACTGCAGTGGATTGCCTGGTCTGCCATGACACCACAGGAACCTATGTAAAAGAGTCCACTGGTGCAGGGATGCCCGGAAGTAAAGTAGACCTTTTACATGTCGCACAAAATGTTGGCAAACCGGTCAGAGATAACTGCGGCGTTTGTCATTTTTTCGGCGGTGGTGGCGATGCGGTGAAACATGGCGATCTTGATTCCTCAATGTCGTATCCCGACAAAGCAACTGATGTGCATATGGACGCCGAAGGAAACGATTTTTCATGCCAGAAATGCCACACAACCGAATCGCATAAAATTGCCGGACATGCGATGAGTGTAACCCCCGGCGGCAAAGATCATGTCGGCTGTGAAAATTGCCATGATCAGGCACCGCATGCTGAGTCCAGGTTGAATGCCCATGCAGGTAAAGTGGCCTGCCAGACTTGCCACATTCCGTTTTATGCTAAAAACATCCCAACAAAACTCTCATGGGACTGGTCTACAGCCGGTCAGGATCTTGAATCGTCTCTTGATCAATACGGCAAACATTCCTATATGAAGAAAAAGGGATCCTTCACCTGGGGTAAAATGGTGGAACCGGAATATGCCTGGTATAATGGTCACGCTGGCGCTTACATGCCTGGAGATAAAATGGATCCTGAAAAAATTACCAGCCTCACTTATCCCCTTGGCGACCGGAATGATTCGAATGCAAAAATATATCCTTTCAAGGTCCATCGCGGAAAACAGATATATGATTCCAAAAACAATATTTTCATTACCGCAAAGGTGTTTGGAGACGGCGGTTATTGGAAGGACTTCGATTGGGATAAGGCCGCTCGACTGGGCATGCAGGCAAGCGGCCTCGGCTACAGTGGAGAATACGCCTTTGCTTCCACGGAAATGTTCTGGCGGATCAACCATATGGTTTCTCCGAAGGAACAGGCTTTAAATTGCCTAGACTGTCATGGAGATTCTGGCCGCATGCCTTGGAAAAAACTCGGCTATGACGGCGATCCAATGAACAGCAAAACTTCAGGACAAACACCTGCAAATTGATTTTTTACTCTTCTCCAAAAGGGACCATCATCCCTTCTCCTCGAGGGCCGGCTTTTAGCCGGCCTTTTTTTTGGGAAAGCCCGGTTATAACCCTGACAGGGATAGGATTTTCGCCTCTATATATCGCAAAAAGCACCCGATAAGGATATATAACAATGGCAATGTCTTAGGAGAATACAGTGAAAGAATTGGAGAATGATTTAAAGCGACAACTAAATATTATGTTTAGTTACAGAAAATAGTACGAAGGGCGGTGAGGATCTCAAGAAGTTTGCGATCAGCAATACTGTAGAAAATCTGGTTGGCCTCCCGTCTGAATTCCAGAAGCCCTTTATCCCTCATTTTTGCAAGGTGCTGTGAAAGGTTTGATTGGCTAGCGCCGGTAACTTTCATCAGTTCCTGTACGTTTTTTTCGCCATCTACAAGAGCACACATGACACGCAATCGTGATTCATGGGCCAGGGTTTTCAAGCAAGTTGCCGCTTCCCTGATCTTCAAATCCTTAAGAAGTGCTTCGGAGTCAGTCATAATTATATATTTTATCCTTGAACGAATCTAAAGATACTAGTCCGTGTTAATAATTGTCCTTAGAACTTTTTGATACGGAAACATAATTATGCGAACACCCGACAAAAATCAAGCAAAAAGAAAAGCAAATCATCCTACTTTATGGTGTCAGGTTAAAAAGTACTTAATACACATAATGCACGTCAGGCTGTAACCCTCTTGAATCAATACGCTTTTTCCATACTTAGCCTTTCATGTAACGCCCATCAAAAATTTCACTTTTCTGGAATTTATTTTTTAACAAGGATTAATAAATGTTAGGAAGCCTTTAAAAATACCATGGGATTTTTTCAGCAAATAAATTGGAATCACAAAATATTTACCAGAAGCAGTTTTCTCTGTTTAGCGTACCGAAGCAAAAAATATGACTTTCAAGAAGACAACATAAAAAGACCCGCATTCCACATGGATATACGAGTCTTTTCTAAGGAAAAAGGTAACCTGCTTAGCCCTGCAGAAGGTTCATCACGCTGGATTCTTTCACCTTGTTTGCTTGCGACAACGCGAAAATATTGGCTTTAAGCAAAAGGCGGAAATTTGAAAAAGTTGCAGATTCATCGGCGAAATCAACATCAGCAATGGTTGACTCTGCTGCCGCTGCATTGACAAATGAGTTTGATAAATTTGAAATGGACGACCTCAGTTGATTCTGTGTTGAACCCAGGCCAGACCTTTCCGAGTTAAGCTGGCTTAGCGCTTCATCAATTGCAGTAATGGCATCCTGGGCTCCCTCAAAGGTAGTAACATTAAGTTCTGAAAGATTCCCTCCTCCCAGTTGATCTGGTGTGACCGATCCGATACTCACAGAAATGGTTTCCCCGGAAGTTGCCCCCACCTGAAAATTCTTGTCGGTAAATTGCCCGGAGAGAAGTATCTGGCCGTTGTAAGACGTATTCCGGGAAATATCGTTCAGCGTTGAAACCGATCTGTTGATGCCGGCCTGCAAGGCCCTTCGTGAATCAACGGACTGGCTGTCCGAGGAGGCCTGGAGAGCTTTAACCCGCATTTCCTGAAGAATGTTGCTCATTTCACCGAGGGCACCATCGGCTGTCTGCACGATTGAAATCGCATCAGTGGCATTTCTGACAGCTTGTCCGAATCCGCGTTTCTGGCTTTCCAGCGCATTGGCAATGGACATACCGGATGAATCATCAGCTGCCTGGTTAATTCTTCTGCCGGAAGAAAGCCTTTCCAGTGATTTGGTGAAGGCCTGATAATTTTCCTGGAGACGGTTAAAGCTGAACAGCGCCGAAGTGTTGGAATTAATTTTCATGGTCATGTTCACCCTCCTTTGCTGGTATGAAACTTCCTTTTGTTCGTGAAGCAAACGCAAGGAACCCGTTAAAGGCGATCAGGAAAATGAAAGCTGAAACGATCAGAAGAAACGGCAGCACAGCAGTCATGACGTATTGGTTTCAGACCCGGTGCTTTGCGCCCTTACCTTTCAACAGGTTTGCCTCTTTCAATCTAACGTTGACACTCAATCATACGACGTAAGTCATTGTGAAGTCAAATTCATACTGGACTCGTTGATAAACAGGAGAAACGAGACTTCGAAAAGTCGCGTCAGCAAAAAGTCCGCCACATAAAGTCAACCACTATCGACTGAAAGTCGATAGCTTGGGCACAGAGTTACAGAGGCACAAAGTGAAAAAATTCTTCTCCCAAAGAACTCCTTTTAAAACTTTGTCCCTCTGTCCCTTTGCCCCTGGATAACCAACACATCCAATCAGTAATTATCGCCGTCAAGCATCCGGCCAATCCCACCAAGAACTGAGCCTTCTCCCTTGCTGCGTCCTGACACAGAGGGCGCATGCTGCAATATGCGATCCGCCATCCTTGAAAATGGCAGACTCTGCAGATACACTTCACCTGATCCTTTTAAGGTTGCAAGAAACATCCCCTCACCGCCAAAGAACATCGACTTCAACCCGCCTGCCTGTTCAATGCTGTAATCAATTCCCGGTGAAAAGGCAACGATGCAACCCGTATCAACCCGAATGATTTCATTGTTGAGCTTTTTCCTGATAACTGTGCCGCCGGCATGGACAAAGGCCATGCCATCGCCCCTTAACCGCTGGAGGATGAAACCCTCACCGCCGAAAAATCCGGCGCCCAGACGTTGCGTAAAAGCAATGCCAACCTCAGTTCCCAGCGCCGCGCAGAGAAAAGCATCTTTCTGGCAATAAAGCTCGCCGCCGATTCCACCCAGATCAAGGGCAATTATTTTGCCGGGATAAGGCGCGGCAAAGGCCACCCGCTTTTTTCCAGCTCCCTTGTTGGTGAAATGGGTCAGGAATATGGATTCGCCGGCGAGCACCCGCTTGCCGACGCCCATGAGTTTACTCATGAACCCCGCATCAGGCATGGAGCCGTCCCCCATTTTTGCTTCAAAAGCGATTCCATCATCCATGTAATTCATTGCCCCGGCCTCGGCGATCACCGTTTCACCCGGATCCAGTTCAATTTCGACGATCTGCATATCATCGCCGATTATTTCATAATCAACTTCATGACATCGCATGATAAATCCTCCTACGTGATATATTCTTTGAAACCAAGAATTCTGATTTAATTTTTTACCAGCCTCACAATCGTTTCCATATGATGGGTCTGGGGGAACATATCAACCACCTGCAAACGATCAACTATGTACCCGAAATCCCGAAGCAATCCAAGATCCCGTGCCAGCGTTGACGGATCACATGATATATAGATAAGCATGCCTGCGCCGATTTTTTCAAGAAAAGGAATGACTTCATTACATCCCTCCCGCGGCGGGTCGAGCAGAATCGTCTCGAACCGTTCATTGTTTTCATATAATTTCTTTACGGCTTCAACAGCTGTCATCTTATCAAATCTGCAATTTTCCAGGCCCGCAATCAGGGCATTTCTTTTGGCGCTTCGCACTGATGATCGCTGCAGGTCCATACCAATGACTTCAGCCGCTTTCCCGGCAAGAGGCAGAGAGAAATTACCCATGCCGCAGAAAAGGTCGAGGATCCTCGCATCAGGCCCGGGATCAGTCCATTCAAGAAGGATTTTCACGAGATTATCATTCTGCTCTAAATTCACCTGGCAAAACCCTCCGGGTTCCAGGGTCATCTCCAATGTTTGAGATCCGGCAGCAGCGCCTGAAACTTTAAAATGCACCAGAGAATCAAAAACAGCCGCTTCCCCCATCCTGCCTTGAGAATCCATCAATCCAAAGTCCGCAACAGAAAAAAGAATGTTTTTGAGAACCGGCGTATTCCGCATCAACTGCTCAGCGTGATTCCTGTCCTGAGGACGCGGTTTTCTCTGATAATGCAGAAGCAGGATTACTTTTTCATCCACCGGACTCAGGATAAACTCAACACTTTGCGTCTGATTTAGAAGTTCCTGGAAATGCTCTGAGTCGCCTACTTCGGATAACGCCTGATTAATTTCGATCCCGGCCAGTGGACACCGGTCAACCGGTACAACTTTATGGGAACGGATTTGATAATACCCGGGCCGTGATGTTTTCGGATCAACCTGCAGCCGTATTCTTTGTCTGTAGCCAAAGGTCTTCGGAGATGGAAGTATCGGTCCGTTGATTATCCTTTGAATGTCCTGGTAATTCCCCACCCCCCCGCGAACCAGAAGATCCCTGACAATAGCGTCTTTCAAGACGAGCTGATAATCATATACGACATGCTGCAGATCACAGCCGCCGCATTTCCCGAAAAGAGGACACTGGGGAATCACCCGGAAAGGCGACGGAGTGAAAATTTCCAGACATTCGGCTTCGAGGTAATCCTTGTGCCTCTTGATGATCCGGAACCTGATTTCTTCTTCAGGTAAAACCTTGGGCGCCAAAACCACCATGCCGCTGTCAAGATGCCCCAGCCCCATGCCTCCGGCAATAACCTTTTCGATGATGACAATATTTTTCGGATCAGGTTTCATAACTCGACAAATGTACACTCAGTCAATATTTTTGAACACATTTTTAATGGGAGCTTTGAGCAGGCGATCATCGCGGCAGATAGTGTGCTTAAGGTTCCGGAAAGACAGGTATGTGACAAACTCCCTTCTCCATTTCAATTCAAGCTCGGTCCTGAAATAAGCAGTTCTTGAATGACATAAAACGCATTAATTTGGCTTAAATAAGGATTAATGGCGGTTTTCTTGTTTTCTCCTGTTTACGAGTAAAACCGTTTCGGTTATAATCTCCGGTTTCGTACAAAATACATAAACAAACAACACCTTTATTGAAAGCCCTTTGTCCGCAATATTCACTGACAGCTTATCTGTAACGAACAAAGGTCAATAACCCCAATCCCCTGCAGGAGAAGTATCATGTTGTATTCAGCTTTGCAGGGTCAGGAGGAATAGATGGACCTGACATTTGAGTCAAAAATTTTCGAAACCGAAACAATCCAGCTTGCCGAAACCGAAGAGACCATTGTTCGCGGCGGTCGGGACAAATTTCATTTACTTACTGAAGCTTTTGCCGGAATCAAGCAGATCGGCGTCATTGGCTGGGGTTCTCAGGGACCGGCCCAGGCACAGAACCTTCGCGATTCTCTGGAAGGAACTTCAATCAAAGTAAAAATCGGCCTTCGCGCAGGAAGTTCATCCATGGCCGGAGCCAGGGAAGCCGGATTCACCGAAGATAACGGCACCCTTGGTGAAATGTGGCAGGTAGTCCGCGAATCTGACATGGTCATGCTGCTGATCTCCGATGCCGCGCAGATCGAACATTACAAGGAAGTTTTCGCCAACATGAAAGATGGCGCGACCCTGGGCCTTTCGCACGGATTTCTTCTGGGTCATCTCCAGAGTGTCGGGGAATATTTTCCGAAAAGCATGAATGTCATCGGCGTCTGCCCTAAAGGCATGGGACCGTCCGTCCGCAGACTCTATGTTCAAGGCAAGGAGGTAAACGGTGCAGGGATAAACTCAAGCTTTGCCGTGGAACAGGATATCGATGGCCGCGCAACCGACCAGGCTATTGCATGGGCAATTGCCGTCGGCGCACCCTATCTCTTCAAAACCACCCTTGAGAATGAATACAAAAGCGACATCTTCGGAGAACGCAGCATCCTTCTGGGCGCAGTACACGGTATCGTTGAAGCGCTCTACCGCCGATATATCCTGGAAAAAGGCATGAGTGAGGCAGAGGCTTTTGTCGCCTCCGTTGAAGTCGTTACCGGACCTTTGAGCAAGACCATTTCCCATGAGGGAATCCTTGCGGTGTATAATAAGCTCGAAGGCGAAGACAAGAAAATATTTGAAAAAATTTACTCACATACTTACGGCCCGGCCTTTGACCAGCTTCTGGAGATTTATGACGAAGTCGCAAGCGGCAATGAGATCAGAAGCGTCTACATGGCTGGACAACGCTTTTCACGATTCCCCATGGGAAAAATCGACGGCACCCGCATGTGGCAGGTTGGTGAAAAGGTTCGCGCCGCCCGCACCGATGCGCCGGTAAAATTAGATCCCTTTACTGCAGGAGTTTATTGCGCAACCATGATGGCCCAGATCGATCTGCTCATTGAAAAGGGACATTGCTTAAGCGAGGTCTGCAACGAGTCAGTCATCGAAGCGGTTGATTCATTGAATCCGTACATGCATTATAAAGGCGTTGCCTTCATGGTTGACAACTGCTCAACCACCGCACGCCTCGGCACCCGTAAATGGGGCCCGCGTTTTGATTACATCATCTGCCAGCAGGCTTTTGTGGATTACGATCAGGGCAAGGATGCCGATGTACGACTGATCAACGGGCTTAAAAATCACAAAATCCATCAGGCCCTTGCCACTTGCGCCACCATGCGCCCGGCAGTTGATATTTCAGTTATCGGCTGATTTAGCACAAATTCCATTTTTTAAGCTGCAAAGACAATGGCCGTTCGGGGATACCCCGAACGGCCATTGTCTTTGCAACCCACCGACAGATATTATTTCTCCACGTGACAAGAAGCAATAATCAGGAACCACAGATATCTTCTTCCGGCATAGAGTGATTCTTGAAAAAATCTCTTCTGCAGACAGAAAGCAGCGGTTTTTAAAAATACTAGTTATTGTTTTGAGTCAAAAACTTAAATCTCTTTTCCGTATCACTTACCTCGGGAAAATCATCTGACATATCCAACGCTTTTTCAAATAATTTGCCGGCCATTTCCTGTTTATTCAATTTTTCAAGGAGGCAAAGGGAAGAGGCAAAAGGGGGAAGAAAGGGGTCAAATCTTTATCCTTGACAAATAACATGTTCGGTTTATATTAGGTAAATGGCGCGACCACTTCGAATCCAATATCCCGGAGCTGTTTATCATGTCACACATCGAGGCAACGAGCGTAAGCCTATCTTCAAAGATGATGCTGATCGAAATAAATTCCTCTCAATCATCAGCCTATCGGCAGAAACATATACCATCATCATTCACAGCTACGTGCTGATGAGCAATCATTTTCATCTTCTTGTAGAAACCCCACAAGGAAATCTTGCCGAATTCATGCGGCATTTTAATATCAGTTATACCTCATATTTCAACCGGCGCTATAAACGTAGCGGGAATCTGTATCAGGGCAGATACAAGAGCTTTCTCATTGAAAAGGAGGTTTATCTTGCCAGAGTTTCGCGTTATATCCACCTTAATCCGGTACGAATTCAGGAAATGGCGCGCAAACAGATTACCGAGCAATTGGAGTATTTGTTTACATATCCATGGAGTAGCCTTCCCGGTTTTGCCGCTCTTGGCAAACGGTTGAAATGTGTAGAATACGGGTATGTTCTTGAAGAATTCGGTGGAGATACAAAATCAGGCCGCAACCGGTTCAAAAAGCAAATCGAATCAGACTTACAGAAGGGGCTGAGGATCAGGGAAGATGTCGTTGGTCAGAGCATTTTAGGCAGTGCGCAATTTATTGAAGAAATGCGTGAAAAATTGCCCGAGAAAAAAGACCGTGAGAGGCCATCGGTCAGCAAAGTCCATAAACATAAAGCAAGAGGAGAATTACTTGAAATTATCTCGGAAATTACAGGGACGCCGCAGAAAAATATTATATCGCAAAAAGGAATACTTCGACATCTTGCCATGGACATTTTATACAGATTTGGCGGATTTACCAATCCGGAAATTGGTAAAATAATGGGCGTGGATTACAGTACCGTGAGCCAGGGAAGAAAACGATTGAGAGCCAAGGCCGGAAAAGACAAATCGATCAAAGCATTAGTGCAAAGGATCGAGGCGAAATGTCAAGGATAAAGATTTGACCCCTTAAGACCCCATCAAAGCATTAGTGCAAAGGATCGAGGCGAAATGTCAAGGATAAAGATTTGACCCCTTAAGACCCCGATTTGCCCCTTAAGACCCCGTGACAAGAAGCAATAATCAGGAACCGCGGATATTTTCTTCTGGCATAGAGTGATCCTTGAAAAAATCCCTTCTGCAGACAGAAGCCGCGGTTTTTAAAAATACTAGTTATTGTTTTGAGTCAAAACCTTAAATCTCTTTTCCGTATCACTTACCTCAGGAAAATCATCTGACATATCCAACGCTTTTTCAAATAATTTGCCGGCCATTTCCTGTTTATTCAATTTTTCATGAATCATGCCCAGATGATAAAGATTTGAAGGAGTGCCCCTGCCTGTCTCGGAAAAATATTTATAACTTTTCAAGGCATCACTGTATTTCCCCAGCCGATAATAAATCCAGCCCAGCGTATCCTGCATATTCATATCATCCGGTGCGGCTTTGATTCCTTTACGGGCATAGGTTAACGCCTCATCATATTTTTTTTTGTCTTCCGATAAAACCCAGGCCGCCTGGTTATATCCAATCGCAGAGTTAGGAGATTTTGCGATAATCTGCTCATATTTCCTGAGCGACTCATCTATCTTTCCGGAATTATAATATAAATCTGCAAGAGCCATAAGGGGCTTGATATTATTCCGGTCTATTTGACCAGCCTTTTCATACATAGAAATTGCCTGCGTATTTTCTGATTTACTGGCATGAATAGAGCCTAACTCCATAAACGCGGTAAACAAAGCAGGATGCCTGCCAATGACTTCCTGATAATAGGCCTTAGCCTTTTCAGTGTTTCCCAGCTTCATTTCAGCCCGGGCTTTGGTCATGAGAATAAAAGGATTCTTTGATTTTTTATCCAATGTAAGGACCTGTGCAAAAAGACCTTCCCGATACAAAATATTGGCCAAGGTTAGAGATGCCGGTTCAGATGGAACGCCTGAGTCGAAAAAATCTGCTGATTTAAAACCCGGCAAAGAAAATTCCGGAAACAATATTTTCGCCTTCTTGAATGTCTGATCCGCCTTTAAATAATTGTTTTCGGAAACAAAAATATCGGCTAAAGCCAGATAGCCAAGAAAATCATTGGGATCGGAGGTGTTGGCTCTTGATGCATATTGTTTAGCTTTTGAAAAATCGCCGTTATTATGGCTGATAAAGGCCGCTGCAATATTCAACTCTTTGGCTTTTGGCGTATTTCTCAGTGCATCGTCAAATCGTTTTTGGGCAATGTCATATTTTTTATTAACAAGGTCGACCAGACCTAAATAATAATCGGCGACAAAACTCTTTTCCGGATCAAACGCTTTGAGTTTTAAATAATTTTCCTGGGCCAGCTCAAAATTTCCCGTCTGGAGATTACAGCTGGCAAGAATTATATACATCCCTGCATTTTGCTTGTCCTTTTCTATTGCTTTCAGGGCATGCCCAATAGCTTTCGCACAATTATTTTCCGCTAAATAAATTCTTCCAAGATTCGCATCATCCTGATTTTTTTCATAATACTCACGAGCCTTGCGCAACTGCCCTCTGCCCTGATAGATCTTGGCAATCTCAGTGACAACCCAGGGAATTTCCTCTATTTTGCGAGACTGCTCATAATAATCCAAAGCTTTATAAAAGTGATTTTTAGTGGCATAGAAACTTGCAGCCGTGGCAAAAATTATCGCATTGTATTGAGGTTTGATTGCATGGACTTTTTTAACCTGATCGAGCATACCGCCCTCCTGCCCTTTCCCTAAATAGGCCAATGACAATAAAAGGTAGGCATTGAGATTTTCAGGATCATTTTTAAGCCAATTCTGCCCAAACTCTATGCTCTGATCAAATTTATTATCTTTAAGCAGCTTGAGTCCCTCTTCAAATTCCGGAGACTTTATCTCAATTGCCGAGGGCATTATAGGAATTGCCAATGCTGGTGAAACATTCAAAAGAGCAACAAGGATAAAACTGATCAATAGGCAAAAAAAGTTTCTGTCCATATTCCGACCCGAAGTTAAATGATTAAATGATAAAGCCTGGAATGAATTATTTCAGATATGCGACAAATGTACCATAACAGCCATACTAAAACAAAGGTGCCAAAAAAAAAAGCAGGGCGCATGCCCTGCTTTTTTTTCATACAATTAAATCAACAATTATTTATCTATTTTTTTCTCCTGATGCGTCGTGTCCCGGCAAGCCCGACAAGACCGGTACCAAACAGCAGCATGGTGGCAGGCTCAGGAACTGAAGGAACATCTGGATCATCTGGATCATCAACTGAAGCGATACCATTAACGACCAGACCCATGAAAAACACATTATCATCATTTGAAGGATTTAAAGTAGTAATGTTGAATGAAGTAGCACCAACAGTGAGCAGAGACGCTATATTATAAAGTTCATCATCAGAAGTCGCACTTGTTGCAGAAGCATAAGGACTGGGAAGAGCTGTAGAGTCGCCAACACCGCCAGCGGTAATCAAACCACCATTGCTAACTAAACCGTCATCCTGTCCGCCTGCGCTGGTGGTTAAACGATTTCCATCAATATCAACCTGTGTATACTGAGATGAAGGTTGATAACCAAAAGAGATGCCAAGAGACAAAATGGCATCCGACCCGTCATACGCACTCCCTAAATTCACATCAAATGACTCTCCGGTAGTTGCAAGTTCACCATCAAGAATTATCGCGGTCCTGACGGGATCCCCGGCAACGGAATACATGACGGCAAGAATTTCACCGTCAAGACCCCCGGTTTCCGTAACATTGAAATTATAGATTCCACCAACACCGTCATATTTGGTACTAACTATTGAAGTTACGTCCCAGCGATTCTCTGAAGCGTCATTTGCGTCTTTTACGCCGACATCAAGCCTGCTGCTGGCATTTGAAACCAAAGCATTGCCTTCAAACCAGACATTTTGCAATGGACTACTCCACACACTTGCAGAATAAAGATATGCCGCATAAATTGTTGCGCCTGCAGGTATTTCCGCCTGTACTTGTCCCTGAACATTGTCGTTAAGCCCAACAGCATCGATGCTCAAGCCTGCGCCTTCTGCGGTGTACGCTTGTAACGTCTGCATGGCTGCGTTTGCTGTGCCGGCAGCAAGAAATGCCAACACGGTAAAAATTAATGTCTTTTTCATAATCTTCTCCTTATGACTTTGAATTTATCTTGTAATATCTAGATCCACAAAATTCTTGAAAAAAAATGAATGAACCTCAAATGAAATTGTAATAATTTTTTTTGCAAAATACATGCCACCCATAACACCGGTGATAGTTTTCACTAATTCACACATGAATACGACAAGTTAAGCAAAATTAATGTTTTATTATATTCTTAATTATTATTCTTTTTCCGGAATTCCGGACCGAATTACCGGAAAACAATAAAAACTCGTTTGAATTACAAGGAATTCCCAAAAATGACTTTATTGAATTGGGATGAAATGAGGAAAGGAGTGGGTCCCAGAGGAAAACGTAATATTATCGAGCCAATAGCCAACCATCAGGATAATCCATTCAGCTTGATGGAGGCAGTTCGTTCGCTGATGCCTTTTTTGACTGCTTCGCGGTTATAGGCGGCAATCACATCGCGGCGCTTGAGCATGCCGACAACCCAGGGGTCATCTTCTGATTCCAATACCGGAATCTCTTCAACTTCCCCAAAAAAAAAGGCAGACCTTTTCAGGTCTGCCTTGATTCACTTATCAAACTATTACTAAATTATTTTCTCTTACCACGGATTCTCATACCAGCAAGTCCTGCCAGACAGGTTCCGAAAAGAAGCATGGTGGCTGGTTCAGGAACTGAAGCGGAATCAAGCCTGAGCGCTCCGCGTCCGCCACCAAATGGACTAACTGCGGAATATCCGGTAATGCTGTATGTCCCAGCCGCAAGCATCCACGATCCTGTACTCCAGCTGGCGTTAGCTGATGCTGCATCATAATCATCGCCAATAAAGCCGCCTATAACTGGTACTGAAGTCAAACCCAAACCAGTAAGACCATCAAAAACATCAAATTGGTCACCAGAATCAAATGCATCAGTAACTGTCAAAATCGCCGCACTATCAAGTGTGAAATCAAACCATACCTGGTCTCCAAATCCCGTATTATTCAGTGTCCAATGATCCCCGATATTACCAAAATAGAACTCCTCCCATCCAGAATCTGCTGTCAATGCGCTGGCATTCTGAGCAATACATACCGCCAGTATCAGGGAACATAAAACTGCTGTAATTTTTTTCATCTTCTCCTCCGTAATTTAGGTTTATACTTTTTCATATAATAAAAATATT